>CAZXJW010000104.1:9482-9912 GCA_964641005.1 uncultured Rhodocyclaceae bacterium | reverse complement strand
ACGGCGCCCATGAGCACGCCGCCCTGAATCGCGGCGCCGACGGCGACGACTTCGTCGGGGTTGACGCTCTTGTTGGGCTCCTTGCCGAAGACTTCCTTGGCGATCTGGACCGCACGGGGCATGCGGGTCGAACCACCGACCAGCACGACCTCGTCGATCTTGCTGGCGTCGATCTTCGCGTCCTTGATCGCGTTCTGGCACGGGGCCTTGAGGCGCTCGAAGAGATCGTTGCAGAGCGACTCGAACTTGCTGCGGGTGATGGAGACCTGCAGGTGCTTGGGGCCGCTCTGATCGGCGGTGATGAAGGGCAGGTTGACCGTCGTCTCGTTCATCGTCGAGAGTTCGATCTTGGCCTTCTCCGCGGCTTCCTTGAGGCGCTGCAGGGCCATCGGGTCCTTGCGGAGGTCGATGCCTTCCTTCTTGCGGAACT
>CAZXJW010000104.1:0-9472 GCA_964641005.1 uncultured Rhodocyclaceae bacterium | reverse complement strand
AAGACACCGTCGCCGATGTCGAGGATGGAGACGTCGAAGGTGCCGCCGCCGAGGTCGAAGACGGCGATCTTCTGGTTCTTCTTGCCCTTGTCGAGGCCGTAAGCGAGCGCGGCGGCCGTGGGCTCGTTGATGATGCGTTCGACCTTGAGGCCGGCGATCTCGCCGGCGTCCTTGGTGGCCTGGCGCTGGGCGTCGTTGAAGTACGCGGGAACGGTGATGACGGCGCGCTCGACCTTTTCACCGAGGTAGTCCTCGGCGGTCTTCTTGAGGTCCTGAAGGATGAATGCCGAGACCTGCTGGGGCGTGAACTCGCCCTGGTTCACCTTCACCTTGA
The DNA here is from genome assembly GCA_964641005.1 of uncultured Rhodocyclaceae bacterium. Lineage (GTDB taxonomy): Bacteria > Pseudomonadota > Gammaproteobacteria > Burkholderiales. Next base: position 9,138 of record CAZXJW010000104.1, on the reverse strand, counting down.
CGAAGTCCTCGGTGCTGCCGGTGATGGCGTAGGGGACCTTGCTCTCCTCGTTGCCCGACTTGCCGTAGGCGGTGTCGGCGCCGGAGCCGACCTCAGCGCGGCGGCGGCCCATGAAGCGCTTGATCGAGAAGATGGTGTTCTTGGGGTTGGTGACCTGCTGGTGCTTGGCGGGCTGGCCGATCAGGCGTTCGCCCTTGTCGGTGAAGCCGACGACGGACGGCGTGATGCGGTTGCCGCTGCTGTTAATGAGAACCTTGGGCTGCGAGCCTTCCATGATGGCGACGCAGGAGTTGGTGGTGCCGAGGTCGATGCCGATGATCTTGGCCATGGTGTGTCCTCTGATGCGAAGTTTCGGAATGCCGGAAAGGTGGGGCCCGGTGGCCGGGAATCAAGCGTCGGCGGGCTTGGCCACGGCCACCAGCGCCGGCCTCAGCACCCGCTCGTGCAGCCGGTAGCCCTTCTGGAACACCTGCACCACCGTGTTGGCGGGCTGCTCGCTGGGCACCATGCTCATGGCCTGGTGGAAATGGGGGTCGAACTTCTCCCCGGCGGGATCGATCTCTCGGATGGAGAAGCGCTCGAAGACGGAACTCAGCTGGCGCAGCGTGATCTGGACGCCCTCGCGCAGCGTCTCGGCGGACTGGTTCGCGTTGGAGAGCGCCGCCTCGAGGCTGTCGCGCACGGAGAGCAGTTCGGAGGACAGGCTCTCCACGGCGAACTTGTGGGCCTTGGCCACGTCCTCCTGGGCGCGCTTGCGGATGTTCTCGGCGTCGGCCTTGGCGCGCAGCCACGCGTCGTGCTGCTCGGCGCGCAGGCGCTCGGCCTGGCGCAGCAGTTCGGCCGGGCTGGGGATGGACTCCACGGCCGGTTCTGCCACCGGCGGCTCGGGCGCTTCGGGCGCTGCCCCGGCGGCGCCCTCCGGGATGCCGGCTGTCGCTTCAAGGTCTTGATTCATGATGATTATTGGTTGCCCTGGGGGCGAATGGTGGGACACGGGTGCCCGTGACGTGGGGATGGTGGCGCCGAATTCAAGGGCGCCCCTTGCAGGTTTGCGGGAGGGGCTAGTCGCTGGCGCCCAGGGCGAGGGCGCGGGCGCGCGAGCCCTGGGCCGCGGCCGGCTCGGCAGGCCGCTCCAGCCAGCCGGCGCCGTGTTCCACCACCACGTCGGCCAGCGCGCGGATGAAGTCGTCGCGCTCGTTCAGGCACGGAATGTAGGAGAACGCCTTGCCGCCGGCCTCGAGGAAGGCGTCGCGGTTCTCCACGGCGATCTCCTCGAGGGTCTCGAGGCAGTCGGCCACGAACCCGGGGCAGATCACGTCGACGCTCGCCACGCCTTCGCGGGCCAGGGACTCCAGGGTGTCCTGGGTGTAGGGCTTGAGCCACTCCGCCTTGCCGAAGCGCGACTGGAAGGTGACCAGCCAGCGGTCCTGCGGCAGCCCGAGGGCCTCGGCAACCAGCCGGCCGGTCTTCAGGCACTCGCAGTGGTAGGGGTCGCCCTTGTCGAGGTGGAAGCGGGGCACGCCGTGGAAGCTCATCACCAGCCGGTCGCCGCGCCCGCGGGTTGCCCAGTGGTCGCGCACGCTCTGGGCGAGCGCGGCGATGTAGCCGGGGTGGTCGTGGAAGTTGCGCACCATGCGCAGCGCGGGGACGTTGCGCGCCGCCCGCAGCGCCTCGAGCACGGCATCGAAGGCGCTGCCGGTGGTGCTGGAGGCCGCCTGCGGATACAGCGGCAGCACCAGCAGCCGGTCGACGCCGGCGGCCTTGAGCCGCGCCAGCGCGTCCGGCACCGAGGGCCGTCCGTAGCGCATCGCCCAGTCCACCGCGTAGGGCGCGGCCACGCGGCCGCGCAGGTAGCCTTCCAGCAGCTTCGCCTGCCGCTCGGTGTGGACCTTGAGCGGCGAGCCCTCGGGTGTCCAGATGGTGGCGTACTTGGCCGCCGAGGCCTTGGGCCTGACGTTGAGGATGATGCCGTTCAGGATCAGCCACCACACCGGGCGCGGGATCTCCACCACCCGCGGGTCCCAGAGGAACTGCTTGAGGTAGCGGCGCAGGGCCGGGGCGGTGGGCTCGTCGGGGGTGCCCAGGTTCACCAGCAGGATGCCGGTCTTCGCGGGCGTGCCATGGCGGTAGGGCGGTTCGGCGGCGAGAGGCATGTGGCGGGCGGGGAGGCGGGCGCGGGCCCGGCCGCCCTTCAGCCCCGCGCCGGGCTGTCGTGCGACAGCGCGGCGGAGAGCAGCTTTGCGGTGACGTCGACGATGGGGATGACGCGCTCGTAGGCCATGCGCGTGGGGCCGATCACGCCCACGGTGCCCACCACCTGGCCGTCCACCTCGTAGGGCGCGGTCACCACGCTGCATTCGTCCAGGGGAACGAGGCCGGAATCCCCGCCGATGAAGATCTGCACGCCGTGGCCGCGCACCGACGACTCGAGCAGCCGCAGGAACCCGGTCTTCTGCTCGAACAGGGTGAACAGCCGGCGCAGCCGGTCCATGTCGGAGGAGAGCTCCTCCACCTCGAGCAGGTTTTTCTCGCCGGTGATGACCACGGGCTGGCCCCCGTCCTGCAGCGCGGCGGTGCCGGCCTCGATGGCCTGGGTCATCAGGCCGGTCATGTCCTGGCGCAGCTGCTGCAGGTCGGCCTGCAGCCGGCGGCGGATGTCCTCGATGTCCACCCCGGCGAAGTGCTCGTTGAGGAAGTTGGCGGCTTCCACCAGTTCGGAGTGGGTGTAGGGGCGGTCGGTGAACAGGATGCGGTTCTGCACGTCGCCTTCCTGCGTCACCACGATCAGCAGCAGGCGCGTGTCGGACAGGCGCAGGAACTCGATGTGGCGGAAGGCGAAGGTGCGCCGCCGAGGGGTCATCACCACACCGGCGAAGCGCGTGAGCTCGGAGAGCAGCTGCGAGGCCGAGGTGACCAGGCGCTGCGTGCTGTCCACCTGGAGCTGCTCCTCGAGCTGGCTGATCTGGGTGCGGTCGAGCGGCCGCACCGTGAGCAGCGTGTCCACGAACAGCCGGTAGCCGCGCGGCGTGGGAACCCGACCGGCGGAGGTGTGGGGGCTGGCGATGTAGCCCATCTCCTCGAGGTCGGCCATGATGTTGCGGATGCTGGCGGGGGAGAGGTCGAGGCCGGAGAAGCGCGCGAGCGAACGCGAGCCCACCGGCTGGCCTTCGGCGATGTGGCGCTCGACCAGCGTCTTGAGCAGGATGCGGGCGCGTTCATTGAGCATGGCGGTGAATTCTAAACGGGGCCGGTGCCCCATGGGCAACGAAGGTGGCGCGTGGTTCCCGAGGGAGGACGCCGCGGGCAAGTGTGCTTTAATCGCCCGCATGCCCTCCGCCTTCCGCCATGTCGCCCTGATCGGCAAGCACCGCAGCCCCGAAGTGGCCGCGCCGCTCATCGAACTCGCGGCCTGGCTCGAGGCCCGTGGCATCGAGGTGAGCATCGACCCCATCACCGCCGAGCACGTGCACGACCATCGCCGGGCCGTGCTCTCGCTCCCCGAGATCGGCCGGCGTGCCGACCTCGCCATCGTCATCGGCGGCGACGGCACCATGCTCAACATCGCGCGCACGCTGGCGCCCTTCGACGTGCCGCTGGTGGGCGTGAACATGGGCCGGCTGGGTTTCCTCACCGACGTGTCGGTGGACACCCTGTTCGACACCATCGGCGCCATGCTCGACGGCGCCCACGTGGTCGAGCCGCGCATGCTGCTGGCCGCCGGCGTGCGCCGCGCGGACGCCCCGCTCATGGACGTGGCCGTGTTCAACGAGGTTTCCGTCAACAAGGGAGCCCACGGCGGTCTCATCGAGCTAGAGGTGCGCATCGACGGCCAGTTCGTCTACAACCTGCGCGCCGACGGGCTGATCGTGTCCTCGCCCACCGGCTCCACGGCCTACGCGCTGTCCTCGGGCGGGCCCATCGTGCATCCGTCGCTGCAGGTGCTGTCGCTGGTGCCGGTGTGCCCGCACACCCTGTCCAACCGCCCGATCGTGATCCCCGGCAGCGCCCGGGTCGAGATCCTCGTGGTGCGGGCCCACGGTGCGCGCGCGCACTTCGACAGCCACTCCCACGTGGAGCTCGAGACCGGCGATTGCGTCACCGTGGCGCGCAGCGGCCACGCCGTCCGGCTGCTGCATCCGGTGGGCCACGACTACTACCACATGCTGCGCGAGAAGCTCCACTGGAGCGAGACGCCCGGCGGCTGAAGGCAGGCGAAGCGATGCTGTGCGCCCTCGACATCCAGGACTTCGTCATCGTCGACCGGGTCCGCATGGAGTTCTCCACCGGCTTCTGCGTGCTCTCCGGCGAGACGGGCGCGGGCAAGTCGATCCTGGTGGATGCGCTGCTCGCGGTGCTGGGCGGAAGGGCCGACAGCGGCGTGGTGCGCCACGGCCGCCCGCGCGCGGAGGTGAGCGCCGAGTTCGATGCGGCCGCCGTGCCGGCGCTGGCGGCCTGGCTCGAGGAGCAGGGTCTGTCCGGCGAGGCCGGCGAGTGCATCCTGCGCCGGGTCATCGAGGCCGGCGGGCGCTCGCGCGCGTTCATCAACGGCCGGCCGGCCACCGCGGCGCAGCTGCGCGAGGCGGGCGAGTTCCTGGTGGACATCCACGGCCAGCACGAGCACCAGTCGCTGATGCGCGCGGCCACCCAGCGCCGGCTGCTCGACGATTGGTCGGGCGCCGCCGCGCTGGCCGCCGAGGTCGCCGGCCTGCACCGGCGCTGGCGCGAGGCCGCCCAGGCGCGCGAGGCGGCCGCGGGCCGCGCCGAGGCGCTCGCCGAGGAGCGCGACCGCCTGGCGTGGCAGGTGGACGAGCTCGACCGGCTCGGTTTCTCCGCCGGCGAATGGGACGAACTGCAGTCCGAGCAGGCACGGCTTGCCAACGCCCAGGCGCTCATCGAGGCAGCCGAGGCCGGCATGGAAGCGCTCTCCGAGGGCGATGCGGCGCTGCTGCCGGGCATCGCGGCGGTGACGGCGCGGCTGCGCGCGCAGTCGGGTCACGACGCGGCGCTGCACCCGGCCGCCGAGGCGCTCGAGGGCGCGGAGATCCAGCTCAAGGAGGCCGCCCACGCGCTGCGCCAGTACCGGCAGCGCCTGGACCTCGACCCCGACCGGCTGCGCGAGGTGGACGCCCGCCTGGATGCGGTGCTGGCGCTGGCGCGCAAGCACCGGGTGGCGCCCGATGCCCTGCCCGCGCATGGCGAGCGGTTGCGGGCGCGGCTGGCGGAGATCGGCGACAGCCTCGACGTGGAGGGGCTCGCCCGGGCCGAAGCGCAGGCCCGCCAGGCCTTCATGGAGGCCGCCGCGCGCCTCGGCGCGCAGCGTGCCCGTGGCGCGGAGGCGCTTTCCCGGGAGGTGACCGCCGCGATGCAGGGCCTCGCCATGGAGGGCGGCCGCTTCGAGGTGTCGCTCGCCGCGCTCGACGAGCCGGCGGCGACGGGGCTTGAACAGGTGGAGTTCCAGGTGGCGCCCCACCCCGGCAGTCCGGCGCGCCCGGTGGCGAAGGTCGCCTCCGGGGGCGAGCTCTCGCGCCTGTCGCTGGCGCTGCAGACCGTCACCAGCAGGGTGGCGGGCGTGCCCACGCTCGTGTTCGACGAGGTGGACGCGGGCATCGGCGGTGGCGTGGCCGAGATCGTGGGACGCATGCTCGCGCAGCTCGGCCACGGCCGGCAGGTCCTGTGCATCACCCATCTGCCCCAGGTGGCGGCTTGCGCGGCGCGCCAGTGGCGGGTGTCCAAGCGCAGCGAGTCGGGCGAGACGCTCTCGGCCGTCGAACCGCTGGAAGGCGACGACCGCGTGGAGGAGATCGCCCGCATGCTGGGGGGAGTCACCATCACCGGGACCACGCGCAGGCACGCGAAGGAACTGCTCGGACTGGCGCGGGCCGCGGAGGGGCCGCGCAGCCTTCACTAGGGCACCGGAAGCGACGCGTCGGCCGCGCGCGGGCCCGTTCCTGCCTCGGCGGTGATCAGCCTTCGGTGGAGCGCAGTTCCTGGGAACGGTCGCCCGCCTTGCGGTTGGGGCAGTTGGCGCGGTTGCAGGTGCCGTAGAGCTGCAGCGAGTGTTCGTGGATGGTGAAGCCGCGCTCGCGCGCGATTTCCTCCTGGCGCTTCTCGATCTGCGAATCGTAGAACTCCTCCACGTGGCCGCACTGCAGGCACACGAGGTGGTCGTGGTGGCCGCCCTCGTTGAGCTCGAACACCGCCTTGCCGCTCTCGAAGTGATGGCGCGCCAGCAGCCCGGCCTGCTCGAACTGCGTGAGCACGCGGTAGACCGTGGCCAGGCCGATGTCCATGCCCTCGCCCATGAGCAGCTTGTAGACGTCCTCGGCGGTGAGGTGGCGCTGGTCGCTGTTCTCGAACAGGTTGAGGATCTTCAGGCGCGGCAGCGTCGCCTTGAGGCCGATGTTCTTGAGGTCGCTGGGAGTCCGTTGGGGCATTTGGGCCTGCGGGCGGGGTTCCGCTCGGTCGGGGGCGAGGGCTCGTTTATCATACCGTCGTTTCCCGGCCCGAACCCATGCCGTCCACGCCTCGCGCATCCGCCCTCGCAAGGGCCCTCCTCGTCGCCGTCGCCCTCTGCGCCCTCTCCGGGGTCGGAGGCTGCACGCTCAAGCCCTACAAGATCGACATCCAGCAGGGCAACGTGGTGACGCAGGAGATGGTTTCCAAGCTGCGCCAGGGCATGACCCGTTCGCAGGTGAAGTTCGTGATGGGCACGCCGCTGGTCACCGACCCCTTCCACCCGGAGCGCTGGGACTACTTCTACAAGTTCGACAAGGGCGGCCAGGCTCGCGAGGAACGCCGGCTCACGCTGCTGTTCGAGGGCGACAAGCTCGCCAAGGTGCTCGGCGACGTGAACGTGGCGGCGGGCCTGGATGCGCCGGTCGCGACCGGCGAGGCGCGCAAGTGAGGACGGCGGCATGAGCCTGGGCATCGTGGTGGCGGGCAGCTCCGGACGCATGGGGCGTGAACTCGTGGAGGCGATCCGCCAGGCTGACGGCCTGCGCCTGCACGCAGCGCTCGAGCGCCCCGACAGCCCCTTCGTGGGGCGCGACATCGCCGAGCTCACGGGCGGCGCCGGCGGGGTGCGCATCGGCGCGGACGTGGACGCCGCTCTGCGCGGCGCCGACGTGCTGATCGACTTCACGCGCCCCGAGGGCACCATGGCCCACCTGGAGGCCTGCGTGCGCCACGGCGTCAAGGCCGTGGTGGGCACCACCGGATTCGACGCCGCGCAGAAGGCCGCCATCGCCGAGGCCGGCACGCGCATCGCCATGGTGGTGGCGCCCAACATGAGCGTTGGCGTGACCGTGGCGCTGCGGCTGCTGGACGTGGCGGCGCGTGCCCTGGGCGGCGACTACGACGTGGAGATCGTCGAGGCGCACCATCGCCACAAGGTGGACGCGCCCTCGGGCACGGCGCTGCGCATGGGCGAGGTGGTGGCGGCAGCCCTGGGCCGCGACCTCTCGGCCGAGGCCGTCTACGGCCGCGAAGGCGTCACCGGCGAGCGCCGCCGCTCCACCATCGGCTTCGCCACCGTGCGCGGCGGCGACATCGTGGGCGACCACACGGTCATGTTCGCCGGCATCGGCGAGCGCGTGGAGATCACCCACAAGGCGTCGAGCCGGGCGACCTTCGCCCAGGGCGCGCTGCGGGCGGCGCGGTTCCTGGCGGACCGGCCCTCCGGCGTGTTCGACATGCAGGACGTGCTCGGCCTGCGCTGAGCGGGCCGGGCGGCCGCCCCGGCGGCGGAGCGGATTTGAAGGATTCGCGCCGGAACGGTAGAATCGTGGTGTTTTCACAGGCGGGAGAGGCGTGCGAGCGCCCTCCCGCTTGGCATATCTCAGCGCTGCAAACGACGGCGCCTTCCCGGAGCTCCGAAGCCTTGACCGCCCGTCCGCCCGCCCTTCTCGCGCTTGCCGACGGGACGGTGTTCCGGGGCGAGTCCATAGGCGCTCCCGGCCTCACGGTGGGCGAGGTGGTGTTCAACACCGCCATGACCGGCTACCAGGAGATCCTCACGGATCCCTCCTATTGCCGGCAGATCGTCACGCTCACCTACCCGCACATCGGCAACACCGGCACCAACCCCGAGGACGTCGAAGCCGCGCGCGTTCACGCCGCGGGCCTGGTGGTGCGCGACCTGCCGGCGCGGCCGAGCAACTTCCGCATGGACCGCAGCCTGCCCGACTACCTCGGCGCCGAGGGCGTGCCCGCCATCGCCGGCATCGACACCCGCAAGCTCACGCGACTGCTGCGCGAGAAGGGCGCCCAGGCGGGCTGCCTGATGGCGGGCGAGGTGGACGAGGCGCGTGCCATCGCCGAGGCCCGCGCCTTCCCGGGCCTCGCCGGCATGGACCTCGCGCAGGTGGTGAGCTGTGACAAGCCCTACGAGTGGACCGAATCCACCTGGCAGCTCGGCAAGGGCTACGGCCGGGCCTCCGAGCCGCGCCTGCACGTGGTGGCCTACGACTACGGCGTGAAGCGTAACATCCTGCGCATGCTGGCCGCCCGTGGATGCCGCATCACCGTGCTGCCCGCGAAGGCGAGCGCCGCCGAGGCGATGGCGCTCGCGCCCGACGGGGTGTTCCTGTCCAACGGCCCGGGCGACCCCGAGCCCTGCGACTACGCCATCCGCGCCATCCGCGAGCTCATGGACCGCGCCGTGCCGCTGTTCGGCATCTGCCTGGGCCACCAGCTCATGGGCCTGGCCAGCGGCGCCCGAACCCTGAAGATGAAGTTCGGCCACCACGGCGCCAACCACCCGGTCCAGGACCTGGACACCGGCCGGGTGATGATCACCAGCCAGAACCACGGCTTCGCCGTGGACCCCGATTCCCTGCCCGCGAACGCCCGGGTGACCCACGTCTCGCTGTTCGACGGTTCGCTGCAGGGCTTCGCCCGCACCGACGTGCCGGCGTTCTGCTTCCAGGGCCACCCGGAGGCGAGCCCCGGCCCGCACGACGTGGACTACCTGTTCGACCGGTTCGTCGCGTCCATGGCGAAGCCGCACCGCTGAACCGCCCGCCGCCATGCCCAAGCGCACAGACATCCGTTCCGTCCTGATCATCGGCGCCGGTCCCATCGTGATCGGCCAGGCCTGCGAGTTCGACTACTCCGGCGCCCAGGCCTGCAAGGCGCTGC
>CAZXJW010000103.1:0-10030 GCA_964641005.1 uncultured Rhodocyclaceae bacterium | reverse complement strand
CTCACCAACCTGCAGCGCCAGATCGCCCACCACACCGACTCCGTGGGCCGTCCCAAGGTGGACTCGGCGCGCGACACGCTGGCACGCATCAATCCGCACGTGCAGGTTCGCGCACTGCAGGAGAAGGTGGCCGGCGAACGCCTCGAGGCGCTGGTGGCCGAGGCCGACGTGGTGCTGGACGCCAGCGACAACTTCGCCACCCGCCACGCCGTCAACCGTGCCTGCGTGAAGCATGGCGTGCCGCTGGTGTCGGGTGCGGCGGTGCGCTTCGATGGCCAGGTGGCCGTGTTCGACCCGCGCCGCGCCGACAGCCCCTGCTACCACTGCCTGTTCCCCGAGGACGCCACCCACGAGGAAGTCCTGTGCAGCGTCATGGGCGTGTTCGCGCCGCTGGTGGGCATCATCGGCGCCGTGCAGGCCGCCGAGGCGCTCAAGGTGCTCGCGGCCGTGGGCGAACCGCTGGTGGGTCGCCTGCAGCTGCTGGATGCCCGCAGCATGCAGTGGCGCTCGATCCGCATGCCGCGCGACCCGGGCTGCGCGGTGTGCGGGGGCGATCGCAGCCAGCTCCAGGCTGGAGCGCCCGCGGCGGCCTGCGCGGCACGCTGAGCGCGCCCCGGCGCAACCGCCCGGGTGCTAGGCCAGCATCCGCGCCTGGACCTCGGCCATCTCCAGCGGCGAGCGCTTGAAGCCGCTCTTGGCGTACTGGTGCCAGCGGCCCACCACGTAGGACACGATGAGGTTGGCCCGGGCGGCCACGTCCGCGTCCTCGGGAAGTTCCTTCTGGGTGACGGCGAAGCGCAGCGACTGGCGCAGCTGGGCCTCGAGCCGGTCGTGGAGCTGGTTGATGCGTGCCTGCAGGCGCGGGTTCTCGTTCACCAGCGCATCGCCGATCAGCACCCGGGTCATGCCGGGGTTCTTGACGGCGAAGCCGAGCAGCATGGACACGATGCCCTGCACCTGCCGCACCCCGCCCGGCTCCTCGGCCGTCATCTTGTTCACCAACCCGAACAGGGTCTGCTCGATGAACTCGATCAGCCCCTCGTACATCTGGGCCTTGCTGGCGAAGTGGCGGTAGAGCGCGGCTTCCGAGACGTCGAGCTTCGCGGCCAGGGCCGCGGTGGTGATCTTCTCGCCAGCGGGATCCTCGAGCATGCTGGCGAGGACCTGCAGGATCTGGTGACGGCGTTCTCCGGGCTGGCGGGGCATGGGAATGCGCCTCCGGGGGATTGCGACGTGGCGCAGTGTACACGACGCCCCGCATTGGAGTTAGTGCCCGCTAGCCCGGATCGCTAGAGCGCGTCCAGCCAGCGCGGCAACTCGGTCACCGAGCGCACCGCCACGTCCACCGCCGGCGAACGCGACGTGCCTGGCCCCACCAGCACGGTGCGCATGCCCAGGCGGCGGGCCGTGACGAGATTGGGCAGGCTGTCCTCCACCATGACGCAGGCGCGGGGATGCAGGCCATGGCGGTGCATCAGCCGCCGGAAGCCGGTCGCCTCGGGCTTGGGGCGGAAGCGGGTGTGCTCGATGCTGAACACGGCCTCGAAGTGCCGCGCCACGCCCAGCACACGCAGCACCGCGCGGGCGTAGTGCTGGGGCGCGTTGGTGAAGACGAACTTGCGCCCGGGCAGGCGCGACAGCGCCCGGGACAGCGCCGGGTGGGCCAGCACCATGCCCGGCAGGTCGTCGAACTGGTGGGTGTGCCAGAGGAAGTGGTGCGGGTCCACGCCGTGGTTGCGCATCAGGCCCAGCAAAGTGGCGCCGTAGCGGCGCCAGTACTGCACCCGCACCTCGTTGGCACGCGCCTCGTCCACGTCGAGGTGGCGCACCACGTAGTCGGTCATGGCGCGGTTGATGTGCGGCAGGACGTGCCGCCCGGCGTCGTGCAGCGTGTCGTCGAGGTCGAAGATCCAGGCGCGCTGCACCGCCCTCACTTCGCCTTGATGAGCGTGCCCACCCCCTGGTCGGTGAGCACCTCAAGCAGCAGCGCGTGTTCGACCCGGCCGTCGATGATGTGCACCGAGCGCACGCCGCTGCGGGCGGCATCGAGCGCCGAGGAGATCTTGGGCAGCATGCCGCCGGAGAGCGTGCCGTCCTCGAACAGGTCGTCGATCTGCTTGGGCGTGAGCCCGGTGAGCAGGTTGCCGTCCTTGTCCAGAACGCCCGGGGTGTTGGTGAGCAGGATCAGCTTCTCGGCCTTGAGGATCTCGGCGAGCTTGCCGGCCACCACGTCGGCGTTGATGTTGTAGGTCTCGCCGCCCTCGCCTACGCCGATGGGCGCCACCACGGGGATGAAGTCGCCCTTGTCGAGGAACTCGATCACGCTCGGGTCGATGGAGGTGATCTCGCCCACCTGGCCGATGTCGAGGAACTCCTCGGGGTTGTCCTTGCTGGGCATGAGCAGCTTGGTGGCACGGATGAAGCCGCCGTCCTGGCCGGTGATGCCCACCGCCTTGCCGCCGTGGCGGTTGATGAGGTTGACGATGTCCTTGTTCACCTGCCCGCCGAGGACCATCTCCACCACGTCCATGGTCTCCTCGTCGGTGACGCGCATGCCCTGCACGAAGGTGCCCTGCTTGCCGATGCGCTTGAGCAGCGCGTCGATCTGCGGCCCGCCGCCGTGCACCACCACCGGGTTCATGCCCACGAGCTTGAGCAGCACCACGTCGCGCGCGAAGCTCTCCTGCAGCTTCGGGTCGGTCATGGCGTTGCCGCCGTACTTCACCACGATGGTCCGGTCGTGGAAGCGGCGGATGTAGGGCAGGGCCTCGGCGAGGACCTGGGCCTTCTGGGCGGGGGCGATGGGGGAGGCGGACATGCTCGACGCTGGCGCGGTTCGAAGGGTGAGTTGAACGGCAGCGGATTGTAGCGAATGCGGCGGTCGCGACACGGCTATCGCCTCCATGCTTCCACCCGGCGCCGAGCCCGGTGGCGGCGCGCCTCCGGGCTCGGGGACGTTGCCGGCAGCCTGCCCTGCCCACCGCAGGCAGATGGGCAGGCCGCGGTCTCAACTGCGCCAGGGAAGCTCGAGTGCCTGGCCGTCCGGAAGGCAGGTTCCCACCGCCGTCGCGGAAAAAATGCCCCGGATCTCCAGCGGCATCGGCCCGACGTTGAAGAGCTGGTGCACCGGGCCCCTGGGCAGCACGATCGTGGAGTCGGCACCGAAGCGCTGCACATGGCCATCGATGTGCACCTCGCCCGAGCCCGACAGGCACAGCACGACCTCGTCGCAGTCGTGGCTGTGCGGGGGCGTGGCGGCGCCCGGTGCGAGCGTCTGGCGCCACAGCGACAGTTGCGTCAGGCCTTCGGCCGTGCCGGCCCAGGTGGCGTGGGCGACGCCGGGGATGGGGCTGGGCTCGGGGCGGGTCTGTTCGATCACGTACATGGCATCTCTCCAGTGTCGGGTTGGGTGCACAGACAGGGGCGTGCTGCGCTGTCCGAAGTGTCGATGCAGGCCATTGGTCTTGGAAGAGGTCGCAGTGCCTTAAGATTGACGACATTCTTTCGGCAATTGAGGGGTCGATGCCGTGCAGGGACTGCAGCAGTTCATCGCCTTCACCGAGACCGCCAAGCACGGTGGGTTTGCCGCGGCGGCACGCGAGTTGGGGGTGGCGCCATCGACGCTGGCCAAGGCCGTGGCGCGGCTCGAGCTTGCGCTCGGCGTCAAGCTCTTCCACCGCACCACGCGCCAGGTGACGCTCACGCCGGACGGCGAGCGCCTGTTCCAGCGCTGCCAGCGCGTGCTGGCCGAGGTGGAGGACCTGCAGGCCGAAGCCTCCGGCACCCGCGCCGAGCCGACGGGCACACTGCGCGTCGACGCGCCGGTGTTCTACGGCAAGCGCTTCGTGCTGCCGATCCTGGCGGCGCTGCAGCGGCGCCACCCGGGGCTGCACCTGGACATCCGCCTGAACGACGTGCAAGTGGACCTCGTTCGCGACGGCGTCGACCTCGCGGTGCGCATGGGCCACCTGCGCGACTCGACGCTGGTGGCTCGCCGCGTGGACCAGCAGGGCCTGGTGCTTTGCGCGAGTGCGCAGTACCTCGCGGAGCGCGGTACGCCGCGGCGCATCGAGGATCTGGTGGGCCACGCAACGATCGCCTTTCGCCTGCCCACCAGCGGGCGCGACAGGCCCTGGCAGTTCCGCCGTCGCGGTACGCCGGTCGAGTACACGCCGGTCCCCCACGTGCGCATCGGCGAGACCGAGGCTTTGCTGGAGGCCCTCAAGCTGGGCATGGGCCTGTGCCAGCTGCCCGACATGCTGGTGCGCGAGGAACTGGCGCGCGGCGAGTTGAGGGAGGTGCTGCCATCGTGCCGGCCCGATCCGATTCCGATAAGCCTGATCTACCCCTCGGGCCGCCTCTTGCCGGCGCGCGTACGAGTGGCCCTGGAGGCGCTCGAGGCGCTGCGCCAGCGGGAGTCGCCGGGCTGAGCGCCCGCCGGGTCCCCGGGCATCGAGCCGCCGCCGTTCATGCGGGCCGCCAGGCCGACGGCGGGCAGCTATTCGACGCGCTCCCAGACGAGCGTCGACACACGCAGTTTTCCATCCGGCCGCGTGGGCAGCGGCGGCGTGGTGATGATCAGCCGGTTTCCCTCGATGCGCGGGAAGCGCAGCTGGTCGCCACCCACCCAGTCGGGGTTGGAAGACACCTCCACGTGGTGGATCACCCGGTCACCCTCCCAGGTGTAGCGCCCCGAATAGGCGGTGGAGGTGGAGAAGGCCAGGGCGCGTTCCTCCGCCGGGGCGCTGATGCGGTTGCCGGCGCTGAAGCGCGGCCGGTTCTCGGCCTGCAGCAGCGCGGCCATCCGGCCGCCGGCGGTGTAGATGATGTAGCCCGTGGCACCCTTGCCGAAGGGGTGGAACACCTCGCCGGTGTCGGGATCCTGGGTGCTGTAGGACACCAGCTTCCATACGCCCACCGGGCCCTGCTGGGCCAGGGCCGGCCCGGCCACCGAGCACAGCATCGTGGCCGCCACCAGACTGATGATGCTTCGCATGTGCGTCTCCAGAGGTTGCGCGCTCCGGAGCCGCCAAGAAGGAAAGGGGCGGCCTCGCCGCCCCTCCCGGACACCTCGACCGCCGGTTGCGCTTACTGGATCGTAAGCTGCTTCGCGCCCGGCATGGTCTTCTTCGGCAGCACCAGCTCCAGCACGCCATCGGCATACTTCGCCTGGGCCGCGTTGGAGTCCACCTCGGCCGCCAGGCTGAAGGAACGGGCCACGCGGCCGGCGTAGCGCTCGCTGCGCAGCACGCGTTCCCCTTCCTTCACTTCCTTCTCGCGCCGCACCTCGGCTGCCAGGGAGACCTGGTTGCCGTCGATGTGCACCTGGATGTCCTCCTTCTTCACCCCGGGCAGGTCGGCGTGGATGGTGTAGGCCTTGTCGTCCTCGCGGACGTCGATCTTCATCTGCACCGGCGCCGCGGCGCCGGGGGCGCCCTCGAAGCCCACCGGGCGCACGAAGAAGCCGCGCAGCAGGTCGTCGAACATCTCGTCGATGGGCGTGAAGCGGGTGACTTGAGCCATGTCAATTTCTCCTCTGCGTCGTGCGCCCCCGTGACGGGCGGCGCCCCTGTTCCTTCGGACCCGGCACCCCGCCGGATCACCACGCCCCGTATCTATGCGCGGCCGGCACGGTTTCAAGGGGCCTCACTGCCCGTCGTGGCCCGGCTCTGCATCCCTGACGGGCGCCATGACGGTCTGCTGGAAGGTCTCGCCCGACTTGCGGCGGAAGGTGAAGGTGAGCGCCACCGTGGATCCGGCGGGCAGGGGTTTCTCCAGGTCGAACAGCATCACGTGCAGCCCGCCGGGCGCCAGCCGCACGATCTTGCCGCCGGCCATGGGCACTTCCTTCACGGCGCGCATCTTCATCATCCCGCCGTCGGTCTTCATCTCGTGGATCTCGCCACGCTTCGCCGCCGGGCTGGACACGCCCACCAGCGACAGGCGGGTGGCGGCCTTGAGTTGCGCATAGGCCGCGGCCACCGGCTGCCCCGGGACCGTGGCGCGCACCCAGGGATCGCGGATCTCCACCGAGCTGTCGGCGGTACCCATGGCGTGCGCGGCGCCGGCGGCGAGCAGCAGGACTGCGAGCAGGAACTTCCGGGACATCGTGAGTCTCTCCATCGAGTGCGTGAGGCTGCAGACACCCCCCGCCTATAATTGGTTCTTTCCGAAAGCCCGAACCCACATGCGCCGTTTCCTGCCCCTGCTCGCCTGCCTGACCCTCGCCCTCGCCTCCCCGGCCCACGCCCAGACCACCGAATCCCCTGCGCCGCTGCTGCCCGCCCCGCCGGCCATCGCCGCCAGGTCGTGGCTGCTGCTCGACTTCCAGACCGGCCAGGCGCTGGTCTCCCGGGAGCCCGACCTGCGCATCGAGCCGGCCTCGCTCACCAAGGTGATGACCGCCTGGCTGGTGTTCGACGCTCTGAAGCAGAAGCGCATCACGCTGGACCAGGTGGTTCCCGTGTCGGAGAAGGCCTGGAAAGCCGAAGGCTCGCGCATGTTCATCGAACCGCGCAAGCCGGTCACCGTGGACGAGCTGCTCAAGGGCATGATCGTGCAGTCCGGCAACGACGCCACCATCGCCCTGGCCGAGGCCGTGGCCGGCAGCGAGGAGGCCTTCGCCGACCTCATGAACCGGCAGGCTGCCCGGATGGGCCTGTCCGGCACGCGTTTCGTCAACGCCACCGGCCTGCCCAGCCCGCAGCACTACTCCACCACGCGCGACCTGGGGGTGCTCGCCAGCGCGCTGATCCGCGACTTCCCCGAGTACTTTCCGCTCTACTCGCTGCGCGAGTACCGCTACAACAACATCACCCAGTACAACCGAAACCTGCTCTTGGGCCGGGACCCCACCGTGGATGGCCTGAAGACCGGCTTCCACGAATCCGCCGGATACTGCCTGATCGCCACCGCGAAGCGAGAGCCGCGCCGGCTGGTGTCGGTGGTGGTGGGCACCGCCTCGGAGCAGGCCCGCGCCCAGGAGAGCCAGAAGCTGCTCAACTACGGCTTCCAGTTCTACGACACCGTGCGCCTCTACCAGAAGGGCCAGTCCATCGCCACGCTGCCCGTTTACAAGGGCGCCCGCGACGAGCTCAAGGCGGGCTTCGCGGAGGACTTCCACATGAGCGTGCCGCGCGGCATGTCCGACCGGCTCAAGGCCAACCTGTCCAGCATCCAGCCGCTGCTCGCGCCGGTGGCCGCCGGGCAGAAGGTGGGCACGCTGTCGCTCACCCTGGACGGCAAGCCCGTGGGCGAGTACCCGGTGGTGGCGCTCGAGGCCATCGGCATCGCCAACGTGTTCGGGCGTGCCTGGGACACGCTGCGCCTCTGGCTCAAGTGAGGACCGAACGGTGCACTGCTACCTGAACGGGGAGTTCCTGCCCACCGCCGAGGCCCGGGTGCCGGTGCTCGACCGCGGCTTCCTGTTCGGCGACGGCGTCTACGAGGTGATCCCCGTGTACGGCCGCAAGCCGTTCCGCCTGGCGGCCCACCTGCGCCGGCTGCGCCGCAGCCTGGATGCCCTGCGCATCGACCCGCCCCACGACGACGAGCGCTGGCGCGCGCTCATCGGCGAACTGGTGGCCCGCCAGCCCTTCGACGACCAGGGCCTCTACCTCCAGGTGACCCGCGGCGTGGCGAAGCGCGACCACGCCTTCCCGAAGGGCGTGGCGCCCACCGTGTTCATGATGGGCAATCCGCTGGTCACGCCGTCGGCCGAACAGCTCGCGCAGGGCGTGCCCGCGGTCACCGCCACCGACAACCGCTGGCTGCGCTGCGACATCAAGTCCACCGCCCTGCTGGCCAACGTCCTGCTGCGCCAGGTCGCCGCCGAGCAGGGGGCGGCCGAGACCATCCTGCTGCGCGACGGCCGGCTCACCGAGGGCTCGGCCAGCAACGTGTTCACCGTCACGGCCGGGGTGATCGCATCGCCGCCCAACGGGCCGCTGCTGCTGCCGGGCATTTCGGCGGAGGTGGTGGAGGATGCGGCGCGCCTGGAAGGCTTGCCGCTGGAGCGCCGCGACGTCCCCGAGCCGGAACTGCGCGCCGCCGACGAGATCTGGATCACCAGCGCCAGCCGCGAGGTGCTGGCGGTCACCACCCTGGACGGCCGCCCGGTTGGAAGCGGCCGTCCCGGCCCCATCTTCGAACGCATCCACCGACGCTTCCAGGCGCTCAAGCAGGCGCCCGACGGCCCGTGAGCGAACCCCAGCCCTCCCTCATCGAGTACCCCAGCGACTTCCCCCTCAAGATCATGGGGCGGCAGGAGCCGGGGCTCGCGAACTCGGTGGTGGCCATCGTGCGCCGTCACGCGCCGGACTTCGACCCCGCCACGGTGGAGCTGCGCGCCAGCCGGCAGAAGAACTACCTCTCCATCACCTGCGTGATCCGCGCCACCTCGCGCGAGCAGCTCGACGCGCTGTACCAGGAGCTGTGCGACCACCCCTCGGTGGTGATGGTGCTCTGAGCGTGCCCGCCGCGCGGCCCGGGGTGGTTGCACCGCTGGTGCGCGACCTAGGCCCCACCGACTACACGGCCACCTGGAACGCCATGCGGGCGTTCACGGACGCCCGCGATGCCGAGACGCCGGACGAGCTCTGGCTCACGTCGCACCCCTCCGTCTACACGGTGGGCATCGCCGGACGCGCCGAGCACCTGCCGCGCACGGCCAACGGCATCCCTCTGGTGCGTACCGATCGCGGCGGCCAGGTGACGTGGCACGGGCCCGGACAGGTGATGCTCTACACGCTGCTCGACCTGGCGCGCCTCGGCCTGGGCATCCGCCCGCTGGTGCGCCTGCTGGAGGATTCGGTGGTGGCGGTGCTCGCCGAGCGCGGCGTGCGCGCCCGCGGTGACCGTGACGCCCCGGGCGTGTACGTGGACGGTGCCAAGGTGGCCGCACTCGGGCTCAAGGTGCGCCAGGGCCGCTGCTACCACGGCCTGGCGCTGAACGTGGACCCGGATCTCGCCCCCTTCTCCGCCATCGACCCCTGCGGCTATCCGGGCCTGGCCGTCACCAGCGCCCGCCGGCTGGGCATCACCGCAACGGAAGCGGAACTCGGCGCCGCCCTGGCTGCCGCAGTCATCCAGCGCCTGCGGCCTTAGAATCGAGCCATGGAAACCACCGACAAGTCCGTCGACAAGCAGACCGGGGCGGCCAAGACGGCCCGCAACCCCATCAAGATCGTCCCCGCCGAGCGCCTGCCAAAGCCGGACTGGATCCGCGTGAAGGCCGGCGGCAGCGAGAACTTCCACGCCGTGAAGCGCGCCCTGCGCGAACACGGCCTGCACACCGTCTGCGAGGAAGCCTCCTGCCCGAACATCGGCGAGTGCTTCGGCAAGGGCACGGCCACCTTCATGATCCTGGGCGACCTGTGCACCCGCCGCTGCCCGTTCTGCGACGTGGCCCACGGCCGGCCGAAGCCCCCGGACGCGAACGAGCCGCTCCAGCTGGCCGTCACCATCCGCGACATGCGCCTGAAGTACGTGGTGATCACCAGCGTGGACCGAGACGACCTGCGCGACGGCGGCGCCGGCCACTTCGCCGACTGCATCCGCGCGGTGCGCGAGCACTCTCCGGGCACGGTCATCGAGGTTCTGGTGCCCGACTTCCGCGGCCGCCTCGAGAAAGCGCTCGACGCCCTGGATGCCGCGCCACCGGACGTGATGAACCACAACCTCGAGACCGTGCCGCGGCTCTACCGCCAGGCGCGGCCCGGCGCGGACTACGCCCATTCGCTGAAGCTGCTGCAGGAATTCAAGCGCCGCCACCCGGAGCTGCCCACCAAGTCGGGCCTGATGGTGGGCCTGGGCGAGACCGACGAGGAGATCGTGCAGGTGATGCGCGACCTGCGCGCCCACGACGTGGACATGCTCACGGTGGGCCAGTACCTCCAGCCCACCGGCGGACACCTGCCGGTGCTGCGCTACGTGGAGCCGGCGCAGTTCCGCGTCTTCGAGCGCGAGGCCCTGGCCATGGGCTTCCGCCACGCCGCCTGCGGCCCGCTGGTGCGCTCCAGCTACCACGCCG
>CAZXJW010000102.1:8405-10249 GCA_964641005.1 uncultured Rhodocyclaceae bacterium | reverse complement strand
GGCTCAGGCTGGTCATTGGGTTCTGGAACACCATGGCGATGTCGGTGCCGCGGATCTCGCGCATGCGCGCCTCGGGCAGCGCGAGCAGGTCGGTGCCATCGAACAGGATCCGCCCGCCGCGCACCTGCGCCGCCGGCTGGGGCAGCAGCCGCAGCACCGCCCGGCACAGCACGCTCTTGCCGCTGCCCGACTCGCCCACCAGGCCCACGGTCTCGCCGGCGCGCACCTCCAGGGACACGGCGCGGCTGGCGCGCACCTCGCCGCCGCGCACCCGGAAGGCCACCTCCAGGTCCCGCACCTGCAGCAGCGGCGGCGCCGCGGCGTCAGTGCCCGGTGACATGCCGGTCCCCCAGGCGGTGAGTGAGGCCGTCGCCCACCAGCGCCAGCGCCACGCCGGTGAGCACGATCATCAGGCCGGGCAGCGTGCTGATCCACCAGGCCTGCTGCATGAAGTCCTTGCCCTCGGCCACCATGGCGCCCCACTCCGGGGTGGGCGGCGGCACGCCCAGGCCCAGGAAGCTCAGGCCCGACACCAGCAGGATGTTGAGCACGAAGTCGGACATGGAGAACACGATGGAGGAATTGATGATGTTGGGCAGGGCGTGGCGCAGCAGGATGCGCCAGGCGGGATATCCCAGCGTGCGCGCCGCCAGCACGTAGTCCTTGTTGGCCTCGACGAGCATCTCGGCGCGCGCCAGCCTCGCGTACATGGTCCAGCCCACCAGGAACACGGCGATGTAGATGTTCTGCGTGCCCGGCCCGAGGATGGCGAGGATCACGATGATCAGCACCAGGAAGGGAAAGGCCAGCGCGGTATCGATCACACGCATGAGCACCGTGTCGAACAGGCCGCGGCGCAGGCCCGCCCAGGCGCCGAGCAGCACTCCCACCAGCATGGGCACGTAGGTGGTCCAGAAGCCGATCACCAGGTCGGTGCGGATGGCGTACAGGGCGCGGGTGAAGATGTCGCGGCCGATGGAGTCGGTGCCGAACCAGTGGGCCGCGTTGGGCGGCAGCAGCGCCGCCCCGTAGTCCTGGCGCAGCGGGTCGTAGGGGGTGAGCCAGGGCGCGAGGATCCCCGCGGCCACGATCAGAAGCATCAGCGCCGTGCCGATGCGAAGCGAAGGCGACCAGCGCGCCAGCTCGGCGCGCAGCCCGCCGGCGGGCTCCTGCGCGGGCGCCGCAACGCTCATCGGGGCGCCCGCCGCGTCGCGCACCGTGCGACGGCCACCCGGCACCCGCCCGCCGGCTTCACGTGCGCACCCGCCGGTCGATGAGCGCGTAGGCCAGGTCGGCCAGCAGGTTCACGCCCAGCACCAGCAGCGCGAACACCACCGTGAGGCCCTGGATGACGGGATAGTCGCGGGTGGACACGGCGTGCACCAGCAGCATGCCCAGCCCCGCCACCGAGAACACCGACTCCACGATCACGCTGCCGGAGATGAGCCAGCCGATGTTCACCGCGAGGATGGTGATCACGGGGATGGCCGCGGCCCGCAGCACGTACTTGAACAGCACCCGCGACTCGGAGAGCCCCTTGGCGCGGGCCACCTCCACGTGCTCCGCGGTCATGGCATCGAGCATGGCGGCGCGCAGCGACTGGATCAGCAGCGGCGCGAGGAACAGCGCGATGGTGAGTGCCGGCAGGAACAGGTGGTGCACGTGGCCGCCGAAGCCCTTGCCGAAGCCCGCGATGGGGAACCACTTGAGGGTGAGGCCGAAGCCCAGGATCAGGATCAGCCCGATCCAGAACGAGGGCATGGCGAAGGCCACCGTGCCCGCCAGCCGGATCAGGTGGTCGGCCAGCCGCTGGCGCCGCGCCGCCGCCCACACCGCCAGGGGCA
>CAZXJW010000102.1:6677-8395 GCA_964641005.1 uncultured Rhodocyclaceae bacterium | reverse complement strand
CCAGGGGCACGGCGATCAGCACCGAGAGCAGCGTGGCGTAGGCCAGCAGGAACACGGAGGGCACGAAGCGCTCCCACACGATGGTGGCCACCGGGGCGCGCTGGATGATGGAGGTGCCCAGGTCGCCCGTGAGCGCGTTGCCCACGAAGCGCGCGTACTGGACCAGCAGCGGCTTGTCCATGCCCAGGCGGGCATAGATCTCGGCCACCGCGGCGTCGCTGGCGCGGCCCTGCAGCATGATGCGCACCGGATCGCCCGGCACGAGATGGATGGCCAGGAACGCCACCAGCGTGACGCCCAGCAGTACCGGCACGGCCTGCAGCAGCCGCGCCGCGACGAATCGCAGCACCCACATGGCACGAACGCGCGGCGGCCCGGGCGGGCCGCCGCGCCCTCAGTGGATCACTTGTTGCGGATCACGTCCTTGAGCCACCACCAGCCGTTCTTTGCGGTCTGCCAGCCTTCCACGTAGGAATGGTAGGCGTTGAGCACGGGCGAGAAGTTCAGCGGCACGCTGTAGCCCTCGTGGTAGACGATGTCCTGCACCTTGGCATAGAGCTCGGCGCGCTTCGCCGGGTCGGCCGCCTGGCGCGCCTCGTCGAGCATCTTGCCCACGGCATCGTTGCGGTAGCCGCTGAAGAAGGACTTCGTGCTGCCCCGGCCGTCGGCCTGCAGGGTGGCCAGCTCGTCGGTGTCGTTGATGTCGCTGGTGATGTAGGACACGTACACCATGTACTGGCCCTTGGTGGTCATGTCGAAGGCGGTGCCCACGTCGAACTCCACGATCTCCACCTTCAGGCCCGCCTCGGTCCAGCCCTGCTGCAGGATCGTGGCGATCTGCTTGGAGGGCGCGTTGCCCGTGTCCACCATCAGCTTGATGGTCTGGCCCTTGTAGCCGGAGGACTTCACCAGTGCCTTGGCCTTCTCGAGGTCGTAGGGAATCTTCTCCACGGCATCGGAGTGGAAATTGACCTTGGGCATGTAGGAGTTGGGCACCGTCCCGTAGCCGAAGAACACCACCTTCATGATGGCGTCGCGGTCGGCGGCGTAGTTCAGCGCGAGGCGCAGGTCCTTGCTGTCCAGCGGCTTGGCCTTGTGGTTGGTGTAGACGTAGTCGAGGCGGAAGATGGGCACTTCCTCGAGCTTGATGTCGGGCGCGCCCTTGAGCGACTCGGCCTGGTTGAAGGGCACCACGGCGATGGCGTCGAAGTCGCCGTTCTTCAGGCCCAGCACGCGCGCGTTGCTGTCGGGTACGTAGCGCATGTCCACCTTGTCCACGTAGGGAATGGGCTGGCCGTCCTTGCCCTTCTCCCAGTAGTCGGGGTTCTTCGCAAGCACCAGCTTCGTGCCACGGGCGTACTCCTCCACCACGAAGGCGCCTGAGCACACCGGCTTCTGGCCGAAGGCGTCCGCGCCGGCCTCGTAGGCCTTCTTCGAGACCACCGCCGCGCCGTAGGCGGACAGCGCCGAGAGCACCGGCGTGTAGGGGCGCTTGAGGGTGATCTTCACGGTCTTCTCGTCCACCGCCTCCACCGACTTGACGGGCTCGTACAGGAAGCCCAGCGGCGCGCTGTCCGCCGAGGCCTTCTTGAGCGAGAACAGCACGTCCGCGGCGGTCACGGGATCGCCATTGCTGAACTTCGTGTCGCGCAGCTTGAAGGTGTAGGTGAGCTTGTCCTCGGAGATGTCCCAGGACTCGGCGATGCCCGGACGCAGGC
>CAZXJW010000102.1:0-6667 GCA_964641005.1 uncultured Rhodocyclaceae bacterium | reverse complement strand
CCGGTGGGGTCGGGCTCCACGAGCGAATCGCAGACCTGCTCGATGGCGTAGATGGAACCGTTGTCGTTGGGGATGAACGGGTCGAGGGTGGCGGGTTCCTCGAGACGGGCGAACACCAGCGTGCCGCCGCGCTTCGGGCCGGCAGGGGCCGCGGCCTTGGGGTCCGCACCAGCCTGGGGCGCCTTGGGCTCCTCCTTGGAGCATGCGCCCAGCCACAGGGCAAGGCTCGCGGCGGCGACGGCGGAGGCGAGCGCCAGGGGGCGCCGCGCCAGCGGCGCGGCAAGGCCATCAGTCTTGGGCATTTTTCGAGGTCTCCCGGGTGGGTTGGGGTTGTCATGCCGGCGGGGGCCATCGGAGGCTCGCACCGGAACGGCGCATAAGGTAACAAGAACCGGACCATGCCGGATGGAGATTCGCGGCGGGTTAGCATTGGGCCTCCACCACTCCCCGGATTGCAAGCGTGATCGTCCGCTTCGACAGCAAGGTTGGGCAGCTCCTGATGAACGGCGAGGTGGCCGTGACGCTGCTGCAGCACATGGGCCACACGGGCACGGTGCCCAGCGCGCTGCTGGCCTCCGACGTGCCGGCGGCGCTGGCACGGCTCGAGGCCGCCGTGGCCGATCTTCCGCCGGCCGAACCGGTGGACGACCGCCGCGCCGAACAGGCCGTGAACCTGCGCCAGCGGGCCTTTCCGCTTTTGGAACTGCTCGGCCACGCCGCGCGCAAGGGCTGCGACGTCACCTGGGACCGGGCGTGAACGACACGCCCTCGCGGCCGCGCCCCGTGGCCGGCGCGGCGGTTCGCGTCGCCATCGGCACCGCGGCCACCTTCCACGCCGTGCGCTCCCCCGACCGGCCCTGGCGCATGCCCCTGCTGGCCGGCCTGGCTGCGGTGGCGCTTGGCCTGGCCGCGATCCCGGTGGCCACGGCCCAGCAGGCCGAACCGCCACCGCTCTCGGCCCAGGCGCGCGCCGTGTTCGAGCGCGCCCGCGACAAGCTGCTGCAGATCCGCATCGTGGAGCGCAACACCCAGGCCCAGGCCACCATCGGCTCGGGCTGGCTCGCAGGTGCGGACGGGCGCGTGGTCACGAACTACCACGTGGTGTCGCGCTACGTGACCGAGCCCGAGCGCTACCGGGTGGAGTTCGTGCGCAGCGACGGGGCGGTGGGGCCGCTCGAGGTGCTGGCGGTGGACGTGGTGGAGGACCTGGCCGTGGCGCGCATGCCGCTGCGCGGCCTGCCTTCCTTCGCCCTGGCCGAGGGCGAGCTGCGCAAGGGAGACCGCGGCTTCGCCATGGGCAATCCCCACGACCTCGGTCTCACCATCGTCGAGGGCACACACAACGGCCTGGTGGAGAACACCCTCACCGAGCGCTTCCACTTCACCGGCGCAATCAACGAGGGCATGAGCGGCGGTCCCGCGGTCACGCCCGAGGGTCGCGTCTACGGCGTGAACGTGGCCAAGATGCGCGACAACAACCTGGTGAGCTTCCTGGTGCCCGCGCGCTTCGTGCGCGCGCTGCTCGCACGCGCGCCGGCCGTGCCGCCGGATGCCGAGGCGCTGAGGGCCAGCGTGGCGCGCCAGGTCCTGGAACGCCAGGACGGGCTGCTCGCCGCGATCCTGGGCAGGCCGCTGCCAGCCAGCCCCATGGGCCGCTACACGGTTCCCGACTCGCTCGGCAGCTACATGCGCTGCTGGGGCGACACCACCACCGAGCGCAGCAAGCCCTATCTCAGCACCTACAAAGTGTGCGACGCCCAGGCCTCGCTGTTCCTGAGCGACGAACTCGACACGGGCGGGCTGGCCTTCGGCCACGTGCTGGTGAGCGGCACGAAGCTCGATCCGCTGCGCTTCTCCACGCTGCTCGAGCGTACCTACGCCAGCGTGCCCTCCGCCGCCGGCATGGGCAGCAACGAGGACCTCACGCCCATGCGCTGCCGGGAGCGGTTCGTCAATCCCGCCAGCGGCACCGTGCGTGCGGCGGTTTGCCTGCGCGCCTACCGGCGACTGGAGGGCCTGTACGACCTTCGCGTGAAGCTCGCCACCCTCGACCGGCCGCGCGAGGGGCTGGTGAGCTGGCTGGCGGCCGACGGGCTGTCCTTCGACAACGCGCTCAGGCTCGCCCAGCGCTACATCGAGTCGGTGCGATGGACTCCGTGATCCTGGTGGAACTGCTGGGCCGCGGCGGCGACGCCCAGCACCGCATCCGCCTGCCGCACCTGCCCGCCACGGTGGGACGGGCGCTGGACAACGACGTGATCGTGGACGACCCCACGGTGGCGGCGCACCACCTGCGCATCGAGCGTGACGAGCAGGGCCGGCTGCGCGCGGTGGACCTGGGCAGCCGCAACGGGCTGTTCGCCGGCCGTCGGCGCGTGCCCGAGGCAATGGTCGGACCGGCCGTTCGCCTGCGCATCGGGCACACGCTCCTCCGGGTGCGATCGGGCGAGGATCCGCTGCCGCCGGAACTGCCCGTGGAGGCGGACAGCCGCTGGCGCTCGCCCTGGGCATTCGTCGCCGCGCTCGTGGCGTACATGGCCATGCTGGCCTTCGCCGTGTTCGTCACTTCCATCGACGGCTTCGAGCCGGTGCGGCTGGTGGCCTCGCTGCCCGCGGCTCTGCTGGTGCCGGCGCTGTGGGCGGGTCTGTGGGCCGCCATGGGCCGGGTGGCCGGCGGACGTGCACAGTTCGGCGCGCACGCTGCGCTCACCATGGCGGCCGGCGCGGGCGCGCTGGCGCTGGGCGTGCTGCTGGAGATCCTCGCCTTCGCCTTCTCGCTGCCACCGCTGTCGGACCAGCCGGCGCTCGCACTGGGCCTGGTGTTCGGCGCCCTGCTCTACGCACAGCTGCGGCTCGTGAGCCGCCAGCCGCGGCCCGTGCTCGCCATGGCCACCACCGCGGTCACGCTGGTGGGTATCGTGGCCGTCCAGCTGTCGGGCTGGCTCGCCAACCGCGACGACGTGGACCGCCTGCCCATCATGACCACCCTCGGCCCGCCGACGATGCGAATCGCGCCGGGCGTGAGCCCGGAGGCCTTCACCACCGACGCACGCGGGATCGAGGCGGAGCTCGCGAAGCTGCGGGAAGAGGCGCCGTGAACGGTCTGGCAGTTGGTTACCGCTCCGCCGTCTTCTCCCCGTCCGGCGTGTCGCCCCACCCGCCGCCGAGCGCCCGGATGAGGGCGACCGTGCCCTGGGCCTGGGCGCCGAGCACGCGGTTGGCCTGGCGCTCGGCATCGAGCTGGGTGCGCTGGGCGTCGATCACGTCCAGGTACCCGACCGCGCCGGCGTCGTAGCGCAGCTGCGCGATCCGGGTGGCGCGGCGCACGGCGTCCACGGCATCGGACAGCGCCCGGGCCTGGCCATCCAGGGAGCGCAGCCCCGCGAGGCTGTCCTCCACGTCGCCGAAGGCCACCAGCACCTGCTGGCGATAGTTCGCCACCGCCTCCTCGTACTGGGCACGCACCCGCTCGAGATTGGCGCGGTTGCGACCGCCGTCGAGAATGGGCACGGAGATCAGCGGCCCGAAGAACGGACCCAGGATCCACGTGCGGCTGTTCCAGTTGAGCACGTCGCCCAGTTCGTCGGCCTCGAAGCCGCCGATGGCCGTGAGCTTGACCTGTGGGAAGAAGGCCGCCTTGGCCACGCCGATGCGCGAGTTGGCCGCCTCGAGGGACGCCTGCGCGGCCACCACGTCGGGCCGGCGCTCCAGCAGCGAAGAGGGCAACCCGGCCGGGATGGCCGGGATGTGGTTCGCCGCCGCCGAGGGATCCACCTCCAGCCCCGAGGGCGGCCGGCCCACCAGCACCGCGAGCGCCGTCTCGAGCCGCTCACGCACACCGCGGGTGGCCTGCAGTTCGGCCTTCGTCACCGCGAGCTCGGCCTTGGCCCGCGCCACGTCCAGCTCGGAGATCGCACCGGCGTCGTAGCGCGCCTGCAGCAACCTGAGCGAGGCGTCGCGAAGCCGCACGCCCTCCATGAGCAGCACGAGATCGCGATCGGTCTCGCGCAGCTGGAAGTAGGTGCGGGCGATGTCCGCGTGCAGCGCCAGCGTGACGGAGCGGAACGCCGCCTCCTGCCCCGCGAGGTCCTTCTTCGAGGCCGCGATGTTCGAGGACACACGCCCGAACAGGTCGAACTCGTAGCTGAACGATGCCTGGGCGCGCCATACCGTCCGCACCGGCATGGGCGTGTTCTGAGGCAACCCCTGGGACGAAGGCGCGAAGCGCGAATTGAAGAAGCCCACGCCCGCGCTCAGTTCCGGACTGCGGTCGGCCTTCGAGATGCCGAGCAGCGCGCGCGCCTGGGTCACGCGGCTCGCGGCCGCCGCGAGCGCGGGGCTCGCGGCATTCGCATCGGCGATGAGCTGGTCCAGCACCGGATCGCGGAACGCCTTCCACCACTCGCCGCGCGGCTGGCCCTCCGCCGGCTCGGCGAGCTTCCACGAACCGCGCTCCTCGGGTGGCAGTTCCAGCGCGGCCTGCTTGAAGCCGCCCGGCACCTCGACCTGGGGCTGCTGGAACTTCGGCGTCAGGTTGCAGCCCGCCAGCAGCAAGACGCAGGCGGCCACGAGGACTCGGCGGTCAGCCATGGGTGGGTCCTTCCTCGACGATGGGCGACGGATGGTCGCCGGGCGGTCGCTTGAGCGGCCTGCGGCCGCGCACCAGAACGTAGAAAACGGGCGTGAGGAACAGGCCGAACAGCGTCACCCCCAGCATGCCGAAGAACACCGCGATGCCGATGGCCTGGCGCATCTCGGCGCCCGCGCCGCTGGCCAGCACCAGCGGCAGCACGCCCATGATGAAGGCGAAGGAGGTCATCAGGATCGGGCGCAGCCGCAGCCGGCAGGCCTCGAGCGCCGCCTCCACGGTGCTGCGGCCGGCCAGTTCCAGGTCGCGGGCGAACTCCACGATCAGGATGGCGTTCTTGCAGGCCAGGCCCGCCAGCACGATGAAGGCGATCTGCGTGAAGATGTTGTTGTCGCCCTGCGGGAAGTTGGCCCCGAGGATGGCCAGCGCGATGCCCACCACCGTGGTCTCGCCCACCGTGAGCCACACGCCCAGGATGGCGAACAGGATGCACATGGGCACGATCAGGATCACCGCCAGCGGCAGGCGCAGGCTCTCGTACTGGGCGGCAAGAACCAGGAAGGCCAGCAGCACGCACAGCGGGAACACGAACACCATGGTGTTGCCCGCCAGGATCTCCTGGTAGGTGAGGTCGGTCCATTCGTAGCCGATGCCCTTGGGCAGGGTCTCGGCCAGGATGGCCTTCATCGCATCCTGGGCCTGGCCCGAGGAGAAGCCCGGCGCCGGCCCGCCGTTGATGTCGGCCGTGACGTAGGTGTTGTAGCGCTGCACCCGGTCGGGCCCGAAGGAGTTGCGGGGCGTGAGCAGGGAGGAGAGCTGCACCATCTGGCCGTTGGCCCCGCGGATCTTGATGCGGCCGATGTCCTCGGGGTGCAGGCGGTAGGCGGCATCCGCCTGCACGATCACCTGGTAGGTGCGCCCGAAGCGGTTGAAGTCGTTCACGTACAGCGAGCCGAGGTTCACCTGCAGCGCGGCGAAGATCTCCTCCAGGCCGATGCCCATGCGCTTGGCCTTCTCGCGGTCCACGTCCGCGAAGATCTGCGGCACGTTGATGGTGTAGCTCGAGAACACGCCGGCCAGTTCCTTGGTCTGGTAGGCCTTGCCCATGGTGGCCTGGAGCGCCTCGTTGAGCGCCGTGAACCCCACGTTGGCCTTGTCCTCGATCTGCAGCCGGAAGCCGCCGATGGTGCCAAGCCCTTCCACCGCCGGAGGCGGGAACACCATCACGAAGGCGTCCTGGATCCCCGCCAGGTCCTCGTTGAGCTTGAGGAACGTGCCCCACAGCGAGGTCTCGAAGCCCTTGCGCTCGTGGAAGGGCTTCAGGCCGAAGAAGGCGATGCCCTCGTTGGGGTTGTTGGTGAAGCCGTTGATGGACAGCCCCGGGAAGGCCACCGAGTCGGACACCGCGGGGTGCTTCAGGCCGATCTCGCCCATGCGCTTGATCACCGCCTCGGTACGATCCAGCGAGGCGCCGTCCGGCAGCTTGGCGAAACCCACCAGGTACTGCTTGTCCTGGGTGGGCACGAAGCCCTTGGGCACCTGGTTGAACAGCACCACGGTCAGGCCGATCAGGCCTGCGTACACCAGCATCACCACGCTCTTGATGTTGAGCAGCCGCCCCACGCGCCGCTCGTAGCGCGTGGAGGCGCGCCCGAAGAAGCGGTTGAAGGGCCGGAAGAACCAGCCCAGCAGCGCGTCGATGACCCGCTGCAGCCAGTCGGGCTTCGCGCCGTGGGGCTTGAGCAGCACCGCGGCCAGCGCCGGCGAGAGCGTCAGCGAGTTCACCATGGAGATCACCGTCGAGATGGCGATGGTGAGCGCGAACTGGTTGTAGAACTGGCCCGAGAGGCCCGAGACGAAGGCCGTGGGGATGAACACCGCGCACAGCACCAGGGTGGTGGCGACGATGGGGCCGCTCACCTCCTTCATGGCCTGGTGGGTGGCCGCGAGCGGCGTGAGCCCGCGCTCGATGTTGCGCTCCACGTTCTCCACCACCACGATGGCATCGTCCACCACGATGCCGATGGCGAGCACCAGGCCGAACAGCGTGAGCGTGTTGATGGAGAAGCCGAACAGCAT
>CAZXJW010000101.1:0-10295 GCA_964641005.1 uncultured Rhodocyclaceae bacterium | reverse complement strand
GTGCTGGCGGGCTTCACGGTGGCGGCGCTGGCGATCGCCTGCGCGCGCTTCTCCGGCGAGAGCGCCTTCCAGCCGGTGCTTCGCCAGGTCACGGGCGGCCGGCGCTAGACACGCCCGCCGCGCGGTCCGGCGCCTCAGTGGTGGTGCCCGCCCGGTCCGTGGGCGTGACCGTGGCGCACTTCCTCGGCGGTGGCGCTGCGCACCTCGGTGATGGTGCACTTGAACTGCACCGTCTTGCCCGCCAGGGGATGGTTCGCGTCCACCACCACCTTGTCGTCGCTCACGTCGGTGACCGTGTAGAGCATGGCGTGCTCGGAACCCTGGGGCGCGCCCTCAAACTGCATGCCCACCTTCACGTTGTCGGGGAACAGGTTGCGCGGCTCGATGCGGATGAGTTCGGCGTCGTACTCGCCGAAGGCGTCGTCGGGCTCCATGCGCACCGAGAGGGTGTCGCCCACGGCCTTGCCGTGCAGGGCCTCCTCCACTAGCGGGAAGATCCCGTCGTAGCCGCCGTGGAGGTAGGTGATCGGCGCATCGGTGCGCTCGATGAGCTTGCCGTCCGCGTCCAGCAGTTCGTACTGCAGCGAGACGACGGTGTTCTTGGCGATGGCGGCCGTCATTGAAGCTCCTTGACCAGGTTGAGTACCTCGGCCGCATGTCCCTTCGCGTTCACGCCGTACAGCACGTGGGCGAGGCGGCCCTTCTTGTCGATGATGAAGGTGGAACGCAGGATGCAGCGCCGCCTGCGACCGTCCACCTCCTTGTCGTGCAGCACGCCGTAGCGCTCGCAGACCTCCCCTTCGGAGTCGGAGAGCAGGTTCACGCTCAGGCCGTGCTTGTCGCGAAACGAGCCGTGCGACAGGCAATCGTCCATGCTGACGCCCACGATGACCGCGCCGTGCCGGCGGAAGTCGTCGTCGCGTTCGCTGAAGTCGATCGCCTCCAGCGTGCAGCTCGGCGTGTCGTCCCGGGGATAGAAATAGAGCACCACGTGATGCCTGCCGCGGAAAGAAGCGAGGCTCACCGACTCCATCTCGGCGTCCGGCAGCTCGAAATCCGGAGCCGCGTCCCCAACCTTCAGCATGCACCCGCCCCCCTGCGAATCCGCGCCGGATGATAGCGGAAAAGTTTTGCCGCCACGCGCGCGGCCGCTCCGGATCGGCTGCCTATAATCCGCCGATGCTGGATCCCCTCCTGGGCGGCCTCTCGCCGCGGCAGTTCCTGGCACGGCACTGGCAGAAGCGCGCGCTGCTGGTGCGCGGGGCGCTGCCGGGCTTCACGGGATTCCTCGATCGCGACGGGCTCTTCGCCCTGGCCGGTCGCGACGACGTGGAGTCGCGCCTGGTGCGTCGCGAGGGCCGACTCTGGCGGCTCGAGCACGGCCCGTTCCGGCCGCGCGACCTGCGCGCCCTGCCGCCGCGCAACTGGACCCTGCTGGTGCAGGGCGTGAACCTGCACCACCCTGCGGGTGCGGCACTTCTGGCGCGCTTCGACTTCGTCCCCCACGCGCGACTCGACGACCTCATGGTGAGCTACGCCGCGCCCGGCGGCGGCGTCGGGCCCCACTTCGACTCCTACGACGTGTTCCTCCTGCAGGGCGCAGGGCGCCGGCGCTGGCAGGTGAGCGACCAGGCGGACCTCGAACTCGATCCGCGCGCGCCGCTGCGTATCCTGCGCCGCTTCCGCCCGGTGGACGGCTGGGTGCTGGCGCCCGGGGACATGCTCTACCTGCCGCCACGCATCGCCCATCACGGCGTGGCGCTGGATGCCTGCACCACTTGGTCGGTGGGGTTCCGGGCCCCGGGCCACCGGGAACTCGCGAGCCAGTTCCTCGGGGACCTGGCCGACCGGCTCGATTTCGAGGGGCTCTATGCGGATCCGGGACTGGCCCCTGCCCGCCATCCCGGACGCATCGGGACGGACATGCTCGACGCCACCGTTGCACTGCTCGCGCGCATCCGCTGGACCCGCGCCGACGTGGAGGATTTCCTCGGCCGCTACCTGAGCGAGCCCAAGGCCGACGTGTTCTTCGACCCGCCGGCGGAGCGCCTTCCGCCGGCGCGCTTCGCAGCCGGGCTGGCGCGCCGCGGCGCGGTTCTCGACCTGCGCACCCGCATGCTCTACGGCCGCCGGGCGCTGTACGTGAACGGCGAGACCTGCCGTTTCCCGCGCGGCGTTCCCGATGCCCTGCGCGAGCTCGCCGACCGCCGCCACCTCGCCCCGGGACGGCAGGCCCCCGCGCTGGCGCAGCTGATGCACGACTGGCACGGCAATGGCTTCCTGCACCTCGCTGCCGTCGACTCCATGGAGATCGGGACCCCATGAGCGAACCGCCCGAACCTCGCCACGAACGCATCGACACCCGCGCCGGCCTCGAAGCCGGCATCGACCACGTGCTGCCCCTCGGGCGCCGCCGCCTCCTCGTGTTCGCCCGCTCCCTGGGCCACGAATGGAACCAGGACCTCCGGGTGGACACCCTGCGACGATTCTGCCTCGAGAGCCGGCGCAACCAGGCCCGCATCCTCGTGCACGACCCTCAGCCCGCCTATCGCAACTGTCCGCGCCTGCTTGGCCTGCTGCGGCAGTTCAGCCACGTGGTGTCCATCCACGAGACCCACTACCAGGCCAAGGGGGTGTACGACCCCTTCGTGCTGGCGGATGACCGCCACTACCTCCACCGCTTCCACTACGACCAGCCGCAGGGAATCCTCGGGCTGGAGGATCCCATCGGCGCCAAGCCGCTGGTGGACCGCTTCGAGGAGCTCTGGGCCAACTCGGAACCGGCCATATCCGCGACAACCCTGGGGCTGTGAGGGTGATTGACTGTTGATCGGGAAGCCTTTTTACCACTGGCAGCAAATTGTAAAAGGCTGTTACAATTCGTGCGTCGGACTGTCGCGAGTCGTCGTGGCCCGCCGGTCCGAGCGTATTGCCCGATCAACAGAACTCAGGAAGGACTCTCGATGATCCGCTCGATCCTCATGGCCGCCATGCTGGCCGTCGCCCTCGCTGCCTGCGGCAAGAAGGAAGAAGCCGCTCCCCCGCCCCCCGCGCCCGAGGCCGCCAAGCCCGCCGAGCCGGCGCCCGCTGCGCCGGCTGCCGATGCGGCCAAGCCCGCCGACGCTGCTGCCCCGGCTGCGCCCGCTGCCGAGCAGAAGCCCGAAGAGAAGAAGTAATCCGGGTCTCCCGGTGCACGAAAAAGCCGGCCTTCGGGCCGGCTTTTTTTTCGTTCGAGCCGCGCTGCCCGTCAGCGCACGTCGCGCCAGTCGAGCCCCTGCGCCTGGTCGGCCACCGCGATCCAGTCCCCGCTGCAGCCGAGTACGGGCGATAGCGCGGCGCGGGCAAGGTCGGGCGAGTTGTTCTGCTGCGACAGGTGCACGGCCACCACGTGTTGGAGGCGCGGCCCCGCCACGGCGGCGAGCAGCCGGGCGGCCGAGGCATTGTCGAGGTGACCGAAGCGGCCCGAGATGCGCTGCTTGAGCGAGGCCGGATAGCCGCTGGAGCGCAGCAGGTCGAGATCGTGGTTGCACTCCAGCAGCAGGGCATCGCAGTCGCGCAGCATCTGCTCGATGTGCGGCGTGGAACAGCCCGTGTCGGTGATCACGCCCACCCGCCGGGCGCCGTCGGAGAAGACGAACTGGGCAGGCTCGGCCGCGTCGTGAGGCACCGGATAGGGTTCGAGCCGGATGGCACCCACGGCGAAGGGCTGGTAGCCCTCGATCCAGTGGACCCGGACGCCCTCGAAGCGCGCCTCCAGTCCGCGCAGCGTCCCGCGGGTGCACCAGACGGCGATGTCGTGGCGGCGTGCGAAGCGGGCCACGCCGCCCACGTGGTCGTCGTGCTCGTGGGTGACCACCACGGCATCCAGGTCCGCCGGCGAGAGCCCGAGACGCGCGAGACGCGTGACGGTCTCGGCAATGGTGAAGCCGCAGTCGAGCAGCACGCGGCTGCCGCCCGCCTCCACTACCAGTCCGTTGCCCTGGCTGCCGCTGCCCAGGTAGGCGAATCGCACCTGCGCGACGGGCGGCCGGTCAGCGCAGCTGCTCGACCAGCAGGCCGAGGATGCGCTTGGCCGTGGCGCTTTCGTCGGCAACGCCGTCGCGGTTGAGCACCGTCACCTCGGAGCCCGTTCCGCCGGCAGCCGCGGCCACCCGGACCCGGTACTGCTCGGGACCGGCCTTGCCGGCGTCGTCGCTGCGCCAGAACGCCAGCCGCGACAGCCCGCTCTTCTTGCCGAGCGCCGCGTCCGGGTCCTGGTATCGCACGAAGTACAGACCGTCGGCGCGGTTGCGGTCTTCCACCATGAAGCCCACGCGGTCCAGCGCGAGCCCCACGCGCCGCCACGCCCGGTCGAACCCGTCCTCGAGCCGCAGCGTGGTGGCCGCGACCGTGGAGGTGGTGCTGCGCGACAGGGAGGCCGCGGGCTTCTGCTGGTCGGCGGACTTCACCAGGCCCTGGGCACGGGCGATGTCCAGGCCGGCCACCTTCTCGGCCAGGCGCGCGAGCATCACCGCCTCGAGCTCCGGATCCGAGGGGCGGACCTGCCACTTGGTGTTGTTGTCGCGCTCGCGGTAGTAGACCTCGGCCATGCCCTTGTGGCTGACGTACACCTCGGTGGTACCCGGCTCGGCGCCGCGCTCGAGGCGGGTGCGGAACTTGTCGCGTTCGGGCAGCGACACCAGCACGTCCATGCTGCGGTTGATGAAGCCGGTGATGCCGCCCGCCTGGATCTTGGCGCGGTTCTCGGCCCAGTCGGTTTCCATCAGCCCGGCGGCCGGGTCCTCCACGCTCACGAGGAAGCCGTTCTCCTGCCAGAAGTCGCGGATCTGCGGCCACAGCTGCTCGGGGGTGGACTTCACCACCATCCAGCGCTGGCTGCCGGCGCGCACCACGCGCGCCCGGTCCGACACCGGCAGCACCGGCGACTTCTCCGGCGCCACCTGCTGCGACTTGCCGGCGCGCTGCTGCTCGTACTCCGAGTAGGTGGCCGAACCGGAAGCCTCGGGAACCACGTAGCGCCCCGGCGTGCCCGGCGACGCCAGGTCGGGCGGCACCTCGAGGGGCGGCAGCTTCTTGGCCGACTTGTAGTCGATCTTCTTGCCTTCGAAGGCGCCGCTGCACCCGGTGACCAGCACCGCCACGGCCAGCAGCGCCACCGCCACCGACCCACCCAGACCACGATTCGACATCGACTTCCTCCTGTGACCGGCGCGCCGCTCAGGCGGGCTGGGCTTCGCGCACGATGCCCGCCTGCTCCATGGCGGCCAGCAGCACGCCATGGTGCGCCTCGGCAAGCGGCGTGAGCGGCAGCCGGATCCCGGGACCCAGGAGCCCCATGCGCTCGAGAACCCACTTCACGGGGATCGGATTCGCCTCCACGAACAGGAAGCGATGCAGACCCATCAGACGGTTATTGATGCTCCGGGCAAGCTCGAGGTTCCCCGCCAGGGCTGCGGCGCACATGTCGTGCATGAGCCGCGGCGCCACGTTCGCGGTGACCGAGATCACGCCGTGCGCCCCCATGAGCATCAGGGCGAGCGCCGTGCCGTCGTCGCCGCTGTAGACGGTGAAATCCCGCGGCAGGCGCCGCAGCAGGTCGGCGCCCCGCTCCAGGTTGCCGGTGGCGTCCTTGATGCCCACGATGTTGCGCACCTGCGACAGGCGCACCACGGTGTCGTTGGCGAGGTCCGCCACCGTCCGGCCGGGCACGTTGTAGAGGATCATGGGGATGTCCACCGCCTCGGCGATGGCCCGGAAGTGGCGGTACAGGCCTTCCTGGGAGGGCTTGTTGTAGTAGGGCACCACCGAAAGGGCCATCTGCGCGCCCGCCGAGCGCGCGAAGGACTGCAGCTCGATGGCCTCGCGGGTGGAGTTGGCGCCCGTGCCGGCGATGACGGGCACGCGGCCCCGTGCCTGCTCGATGGCGGTGCGGATGACCATGCAGTGCTCGTCGAAGTCCACGGTGGGCGACTCGCCCGTGGTGCCCACGGCAACGATGCCGTCGGTGCCCTGCGCGATGTGGAAGTCGACCAGCGTCCTGAACCGGTCGAGATCCAGGCTGCCGTCGGCGTGCATGGGCGTTGCGATGGCTACGATGCTGCCAGTGAGCATGGATTGGGTCCCCCGCCAAAGGCGCGATTGTAACGCCGGCGCCCCGCCCGACGCAGTGCCGCTCAGCCGCTGCGGGCGCAGATGCGCTGCACCATGGCGGGCTTCGGCTCCGCCACCTCGAGATCCTCGTAGGCCAGCACCCGCAGCCTGCCCCGGACCCAGTCCAGGAGCTCGCCCGGGCGCAGCAGGAAATCGGGGTTGGAGGGCCTGCCGAAGCGCTCGTTGCCCGTGGCGAAGGTCTCGTACACGAGCACGCCGCCGGGGGCGATGGCATCGAGCAGCGCGGGCAGCAGGGGCCGGTGCAGGTAGTTGGTCACCACCACGGCGCCGAAGCGCCGGCCGCCCGCGCTCCAGAGCCCGGTCTCCAGGTCGTCGCACTCGAAGCGCACGCCAGCCACGCCGGCTAGCAGCTCGCCCGCGGCCGCGTCCCGGTCCACGGCGGTGACCGGGTGGCCGCGAGCGGCGAACAGGCGCGCGTGGCGGCCCGCGCCGCAGGCCACGTCCAGCACCGGTACGCCCGGCGCCACCTGCGGCGCCCAGCGCACCACCCACCCGGAGGGCGCCACCGAGGGCGCATGCGCCTGGCCGCTCACCCCGGGACCCCGGGCGCCTCGCGCCGCGCAATGGGCGCCCGGTGGCGATCCGGCGCGCTCATGGCGTGCCCGCCAGCCCCTCGATCACCCGCAGCATCACCGCGTGCCCTGCCTGGGCGAGCTGGTCGATCACGGGGACCACCAGCGGCAGCGACAGGTACAGCATCAGGAATCCCACCCCGAGCGTGATCGGGAAGCCCACGGCGAAGACGTTGAGCTGCGGCGCCGCGCGGGTCAGGATGCCGATGCCCACGTTGGCGACGAGCAGCGCGGCCACCACGGGCAGCGACAGCATCAGCCCGACCTGGAAGATCTGCGCACCCCAGGCCACCAGCGTGAGGAATCCCCTGGCCGCGAGGGGCTCCGGCGACAGCGGCAGGATGCGGAAGCTCTCCACCAGCGCCGTGAGCATCACGTAGTGACCGTTGGACGCGAGCAGCACCAGCACCGTGAGCACCCCCATGAACTGCGCGACGATCGGCGTCTGCCCCGAGCCCTGGGGATCGAAGAACACCGCGAAGCCCAGGCCCATCTGCAGGCCGGCCATCTGGCCGGCCATCTCGGCGGCCGCGATGACGATGCGGGTGGTGAAGCCCATGGCCACGCCCACCAGGATCTGCTGCGCCAGGATCAGCAGGCCCTGCGGCGACACCACAGGCAGCGCGGGCGGCGCCGGCAGCACCGGCGCCACCACCAGGGTGATGGCCAGCGCGAGCGCCACCTTGATGCCGAAGGGAACGGCCCGGTTGCCCAGCACCGCCTCGGTGGCGATGAAGGCGAGGATGCGCACGAAGGGCCAGCCGAACTGCGCCAGCAG
Organism: uncultured Rhodocyclaceae bacterium; assembly: GCA_964641005.1. Lineage (GTDB taxonomy): Bacteria > Pseudomonadota > Gammaproteobacteria > Burkholderiales. The sequence goes on along the minus strand of CAZXJW010000101.1, from coordinate 2,774 downwards.
GCCCTCGAGCTGCGCGACGGTGAGTGCGATCACGCCGCCGGGCCGCCGCGGCGATCAGCCCACCAGCTGCGGGATGGCCTCGAACAGCGCCCGCGTGAACTCCACCATGGTGGAGAGCATCCACGGACCGGCCAGCACCAGCGCGGCGAACACCGCCAGCAGCTTGGGGATGAAGGACAGGGTCATCTCGTTGATCTGGGTGGCGGCCTGGAACACGCTCACCAGCAGGCCCACGGCCAGCGCCACCGCCAGCGGCGGGGCGGCGATCAGCACGAGGATCTCCAGGGCCTGCCGCACCAGCGAGACGACGCTCTCGGGGGACATGGTTCAGGCGCCGAAGCTGCGCACCAGCGAGCCGATCAGCAGGTTCCAGCCGTCCACCATCACGAACAGCATGAGCTTGAATGGCAGCGAGATGATCACCGGCGAGAGCATCATCATGCCCATGGACATGAGCACGCTGGAGACCACCAGGTCGATGATCAGGAACGGCAGGAACACCACGAAGCCGATCTGGAACGCGGTCTTGAGCTCCGATATCACGAATGCCGGCACCAACACCTTCATGCCGATGTCCTCGGGGCCGCGCGGCTGGGGGGAAGCGGACAGCTTCACGAACAGCGCCAGGTCGGACTCGCGGGTCTGGCGCAGCATGAAGCCCTTGAGCGGCACGGCGGCGCGCTCGATGGCCTGGTCGAACTTGATGCGTTCCTCGGACAGCGGCTTGTAGGCCTCGGTGTAGATGCGGTCGAACACCGGCCCCATCACGAAGAAGGTCAGGAACAGCGCCAGCCCCACCAGCACCTGGTTGGGCGGGGTCTGGATGGTGCCCAGCGCCTGGCGCAGCAGAGATAGCACGATGATGATGCGCGTGAAGCTGGTCATCATCAGCAGCGCCGCCGGCAGGAAGGTGAGCGCGGTGAGGAAGATCAGCGCCTGCAGCGACAGGCTGTAGGTCTGGGTGCCGCCGGGGCCGGGCGCGGAGGTGACCGCGGGCAGTCCGGCCTGAGCGGCGGCGTCGCCCGCCGCGAGGCAGAGCGGAATCAGGATCGCGAGGCAAGCGCGGGCTTTCATGACCCGATTATAGGCAGCGGCGAGGCCGCGGCGCCCCGCGCCGCGCCGCGCTCACGCCGGGGGCTTCTTCAGTCGCGAGAGCAGCGACGGGAAGCCTCCCGCCTGCGCGGCCTCGGCGGCGGCTCCCGGCGGACGGGCCATGGCGTGCAGGGCATTGACGTTCGTGGAGGTCACGCCCAGCACCAGCCAGGTCTCGCCCACCTCGACCACCACCACGCGCTCGCGCGGCCCGACCATGGTGCCGCCCACCACCCGCACCGTGCCGCTGCCGCCCATGGCCGGCAGCGCACGGCGCATGAGCCAGGCTGCCCCGGCGATGGCCGCGAGCACGACCCCCAGCGCCACCACCACCTGCAGAAGCGTGCCGAACGTGGAACCGCCACCCGGAGCGACCTCGGCAGCACGCGCCAGCGCCGGTGCCAGCATCGCCGCGACCGCCAACCGCGCTGCCGCGGCACCGGGCCTCATTGCTTGTGCAGGCCGCGCAGCCTTTCCTCGGGCGTGATGATGTCGGTGACGCGGATGCCGAACTTGTCGTTCACCACCACCACCTCGCCCTGGGCGACGAGGCAGCCGTTGACCATGATGTCCATGGGCTCGCCGGCCAGGGCATCGAGCTCCACCACCGAGCCCTGGGCGAGCTGCAGCAGGTCGCGGATGGCGATGCGGGTGCGTCCCAGCTCCACCGCGAGCGAGACGGGGATGTCGAGAATCATCTCGAGACGCCCGCCGCCACCCGCACCGGCAGAGTCGGCGCGCAGTTCCTCGAACACGCCGGAGGCGGGCTTGACCGCAGGGGCCACGGCGGCCTGCTGCTCGGCCATGGCGGCCGCCCAGTCGTCGGCGCTGATGTCGTCCTTCGCGTCCTCAGCCATTGCCTGGCTCCCCGCCACCCGTGGTCAGCATTCGCTTCACCTTGAGCGCGTACTGCCCGCGCGACACGCCATACTTGCATTGCATCATGGGCACGCCGTCCACTTCCACGTCGATGGTCTCCGGCATGTCCAGCGAGATCACGTCCCCCACCTGGAGGTCGCGCACCTGGCGAAGCGTCACCGAGGTGCGCGCCAGGGTGGCAACCAGCTCGAGTTCCGCTCCCTGGATCTGCCGGGTGAGCAGGTTCACCCAGCGCGAATCGCCATCGTTGCGGTCGGCCTGGACGCTGCTGTAGATGATATCCCGTATGGGCTCGAGCATCGCGTAGGGGAAGCACAGGTGCAGCTCGCCGCCGCCGTTGCCCAGGTCGATGCTGAAGCTCGTGGACACCACCACCTCCGTGGGCGTGGCCACGTTGGCGAACTGGGTGTTCATCTCCGAGCGCACGTAGCGGAAGTCGAAGGCGAACACCGGCTCCCAGGCCTTGCGGTAGTCCTCGAAGATCACCGAGAGCAGGCGCTGGATCACGCGCTGCTCGGTGGGCGTGAAGTCACGGCCCTCCACGCGCGTGTGCAGCTGACCGCTGCCGCCGAACAGCGTGTCCACCACCTGGAACACCAGCGTGGGGTCCATGATGAACAGCGCCGTTCCCCGCAGCGGCGAGGCCGTCACCAGGTTGAGATTGGTGGGCACCACGAGGTTGCGGATGAAGTCGCTGTACTTCTGGACCTTCGGCGGCGACACCGAGATCTCGGCGTTGCGGCGCGCGAAATTGAACAGGCCGATGCGCAGCAGCCGCGCGAAGCGCTCGTTGACCAGCTCGA
>CAZXJW010000100.1:0-10333 GCA_964641005.1 uncultured Rhodocyclaceae bacterium | reverse complement strand
GCGCGAGGCCGACCCGTCCTCCGAGGTGGAGCGGGCGAACTCGGCGAAGTCGCCGCCCTTGACCACCTTGTCACGGATCTCCTGCAGCCGGCGCACGGCCTCGGACTCCGCCACCACCTCGTTGAGGCGGATCAGGATGTGGCGCGCGCGGGTGCGATCCACGACCACCTGCTGGACGCTGCTGCGCCGCTCCACGAGCTTGAGGATGTGGAAGCCGTTGGGGCTGCGCAGCACGGGCGAGAGGTCGCCCGGCTTCATGCCCACGGCGGCCTGGGCAAAGATGTTCGGCAGCCGCCCGGCGTTGCGCCAGCCTAGCTCGCCACCCTGCAGCGCGTTGGGCGCGTCCGAGTAGGTGGCGGAGACCTGCTTGAAGTCCTCCCCCTTGCGCAGCCGCGCCATGGCTTCCTCGGCGCGCGCGCGGCGCCCCTGGATGACGTCGGGTGCGGCGGCCTCGGGCACGGTGACGAGGATGTGCAGCAGGTTGAACTCGTCATTGCGGCCGGTCGCGGCCTGGGTGCGCAGGTAGCCGTCGATCTCGGCATCGGAGACCGTGATGCGGCTCTCCACCTCGCGATCGCGCAGCCGCGAGGCCACGATCTCGCCGCGGATCTGTTCGCGGAACACCGAGTAGTCCACGCCATCCTGCTCCAGGGCCATGCGGAACTCGGCCTGGGACATGCGGTTCTCCTGCGCGAGCCGGGCGATGGCGCGGTCGAGCTGCACGTCGTCCACGCGCACGCCGCTGTCGCGGCCCGCCTGGTTGAGCACACGGGTGGTCACCATGCGCTCGAGCAGCTGCTTCTCGAGCAGCTCCTTCTGGGGCAGGGGCGTGCCCTGGCGCACGAGCTGGCGGGTGGCGATCTTGAGCTGCACGTCCAGCTCTAGCCGGGTGATGACGTCGTTGTTCACCACTGCGACCACGCGGTCGAGGCGCTGGGGATCTGCGCCGTGGGCGAGCAGCGCTGCCATGGCGAGAAGCGCGGCGGCGGCGATTCGGAAGGGCGAGGCATTCATGGCGGTGCGCGCAGCGGTCACTGCACGGGATAGTAGTCGTCCTGGTACTGGCCCTGGTTGAGCGTGTTCAGGCGCTGGTAGCCGATCACGTTCTGCCGCAGGACCCCGAGCGGGTTCGACCCGAGGCGGGACAGCCCGTTCAGCTCGACCTGGAAGTAGATCGAGCGGTTCGAGACGCCGGTGAAGGTGGCGAACTCCTGGATCACGATGCGTCCGATCCAGCAGTCGGCATTGTATTCGAGGCCCGCGATGGTGGTGACCGCGCGCTGGTCGAGCAGCGAGTAGGCGTAGCGTCCCACGCCGTACCAGCGGTCGGTGAGGGGCCACTGGCCGGACAGGTCGATCTGGTCGTAGCTGCCCCGGAAGTAGCGGTAGCCGAAGTTGAACACCGAGCCTGGCCTGGGGTTGTAGCGCGCGGTGTACGACTGGCGGTCCGGCCGGTTGTCGTTGATGTCGAGCTTGACCGCGGCGTCCAGGTACCAGGCCTCGGAGAGCCGGCCGTTCACGGCGAACAGCAGGTCGGAGCGGTTCAGGTTGTTCTGGCCGCTGCTCGAGGTGCTGCGCACGGCGGTGCCGGGGAGGACGCTGTCGAGCGTGACGCGCTGTGGCGAGAAGTAGAAGCGCTGCGCCACCGTGGCCTTGAGGCGCTCCTGGCCGCTGGTGGGGTCCACGAAGCGCGTCGACAGCGCCGCGGTGAGCTGGTTGGCGTCGTTGATGCGGTCGCCGCCGACGAACTGGTTCTCGGTGAAGATCTGCGCCAGGTTGAAGTCGGCCACCGCGGTGTCGAAGACCGGCAGTCGGGTCTGGTCCTTGAACGGGATGTAGACGTAGTAGAGGCGCGGCTCCAGGGTCTGGGTGTAGGCGCTGCCATACAGGCGGGTGGTGCGCTCGAAGGTGACGGTGTTGTCGAGGCTGAAGATGGGCAGCGCGCGGGTGGCGTCCTCCACGCCCTGGCCCGTCAGGTTGTAGGCCGTGTAGTGCAGGCCCACCTTGGGAACCACGTTCACGAAGGCGGTCTGGAGGGGGTAGCTCGCGCTCGGGTAGGCGATGGCGCGCTGGCCGGTGAGCAGCGTGGGGTGCGAGAAGTCCACGTACTCGGTCTGCAGACCGAGGTCGAAGCCGCGCACGTTCGTGCCCTGTGCGTTGTAGGTGAGCTGCGGCAGGCGGAAGTAGGGGGGGGTGATGGGCGCCTTCGGATCCTGCAGTGTCTGGAAGCTCTGGGCGCGCAGCCGCGCGTTCCACCAGCCGCCGCTGTAGGTGAACCCGCCCTCGCGGGGCAGGTTGGTCTGGGAGGTGATCGCCAGCCGGTTGGACAGGTCGACGAAGTAGTTGTCGTCCGAGACCTTCTGCAGGTTGGTGTAGAAGCCAAGCTGCGGCGTGATCGCCTGGGTGTGGCGATAGGAGAACCCGTAGCGGGTGTCGCCCTGGCGCTCGCGGTCGCTGTCGAGGTACTGCCCGGTGAACATGCCGTTGTAGTCGCGGCCCAGGTAGCGCACCTCGCTGTTGAGCATCAGGCCCCGCTTGGCGAGGAAGCGCGGGGCGATGGTGGCGTCGTAGTTGGGCGCGAGGTTGAGGTAGATCGGCTGGGTGAACTCGAAGCCGCTCTTGCCCGAGGTGCCCCAGAAGGGGCTCAGCAGGCCGCTCTTGCGGGCGTCGGACAGCGGGAACTCGAGCCACGGGAAGTACAGCACCGGCACGTCGCGCACCCGCACCGTGGCCCCCCTGGCGGTGCCCTTCTCCTTGTCGCGGTCGATGTCGAGCTTGCGCAGCTTGAGGTACCAGTCCTTCTCGGGGACTTCGCAGGTGCTGTAGGTGGCACCCTCGGCGCGGTAGCGCGTGCGGCTGTCGAGCCAGAACTTCTCCGCCTTGCCGCGCGCCTTGAGGTCTCGGAAGAAGTACTCGGGGGACTCGGCCACGCCGCGCTCGTTGCGCAGGTCGAAGGACAGCCGCTCGGTCTCGAGCACGTCGCCGCGCCGGTCGAGGCGCACGCCTCCGGAGGCCTCCACCTGCTCGCGCTGCGTGTCGTAGCTGAGGTTCTCGGCTTGCAGCACCCGCCCGCGGCTGCGCAGCTTCACGTTGCCCGAGGCGTCGATGCGCTCGCCGGCGGTGCCGGAGACCCGGTCGGCCTCCAGGAACAGGATCGGGTCGTCCACCACGTCCTGCTCGGGGGGCGGAAGGAGGTAGGTCTGCGGCTTGAGCTTGAGGCCCGGCTGCTGGGCGGTCGCGGCGAGCGGGCACAGCAGGGCCGCCGCGACGAGCGAGCGCCGGAGGAAGGTCATCGGGGGACCGGGGAGTGGACGCCGTAAAATCGCACAAAAGCCAACCCGCGGCAATTTGCCCTTCCCTCCGGAAACACGACCCCTTGGACCGCCTCGACGAACTTCGCGCCTTCGTGCAACGCGCCCTGCCCGGACGCGACTCTACGCCCGTGCCCGCCTCGGCCGACGCCAGCTTCCGGCGCTATTTCCGCATCCGCGATGGCGCGGACAGCTGGATCGTCATGGACGCCCCGCCCGAGCACGAGGACTGCCGGCCCTTCGTCCACGTGGCGGGACTGCTGGCGGAGGCCGGCCTGAACGCCCCGCGGGTGCTGGCCAGCGACCTGGACCGCGGCTTCCTGCTGCTCACCGACCTGGGCGACACCACCTTCATGGCGGCGCTGCGCGAGGATCCGTCCCGGCAGCCGGCGCTGTTCGAGGATGCCGCCGATGCCCTGGTGCGCTGGCAGGCGGCTTCCCGGGAGGGCGTGCTGCCGCCCTACGACGAGGCCCTGCTGCGCCGCGAACTGCAACTGTTCCCCGACTGGTACCTCGGCCGCCACGCCGGCCTGGAGCTCTCCACCACCGAGCGCGAGGCGCTGGAGCGGGCGTTCGCCCAGGTGCTGGCCAGCAACCTCGCCCAGCCGCGGGTGTTCGTGCACCGCGACTACATGCCGCGCAACCTGATGGTGTGCGATCCCAATCCGGGCATCCTCGACTTCCAGGACGCGGTGTTCGGCCCCGTCACCTACGACGTGGCCTCGCTCTACCGGGACGCGTTCCTGAGCTGGGACGAGGAGGTGGTGCTGGATGGCACCATCCGCTACTGGGACAAGGCGCGCCGTGCCGGCCTGCCGGTGAACGCGGACTTCGGCGAGTTCTGGCGCGACGTGGAGTGGATGGGCCTGCAGCGCCACCTCAAGGTGCTGGGCATCTTCGCGCGGCTGCGCTATCGCGACGGCAAGTCCGGCTACCTGGAGGACACGCCGCGCTTCGCCGGCTACGTGCGCGCCACGGCCAGGCGCTACGGCGCGCTCGGGCCGCTGCTCGGCCTGCTCGACCGGGCCGAGGGCGCCTCGCCCCGCCCCGCCGGCTACACGTTCTAGCGCCCGCCGTGCGCGCCATGATCCTGGCAGCGGGGCGCGGCGAGCGCATGCGCCCGCTCACCGACCGCGTGCCCAAGCCACTGCTGCCCGCCGGCGGCCGCCCCCTCGTCGAGTGGCAGGTGCTGCGCCTGGCCCGGGCAGGCTTCTCGGAGCTGGTGATCAACCACGCCCACCTCGGCGCGCAGATCGAGGCGGCCCTGGGCGACGGTGCGCACCTGGGCGTGCGCATCCGCTATTCGCCCGAGGCCGTGGCGCTGGAGACCGCGGGCGGCATCGCCACCGCCCTGCCTCTGCTGGGCGAGGCGCCCTTCGCCGTGGTCAACGGCGACGTCTACTGCGAGTATGACTTCGCCGGCCTCGCCCGGGCCGTGCGGGCGCTGGAGAACGACGATGGCCGCGACGCTCACCTGGTGATGGTGGACAACCCGGACCACAACCCGGGCGGCGACTTCGGCCTCCAGGCCGGCCGCCTGGGCGAAGCGGGTCCGCGGCTCACCTTCGGCGGCCTGGGCGCCTACCGCAGCGCCCTGTTCGACGGCATCGCGCCGGGCACCCGCGCCGCCCTCGCCCCGCTGCTGCGCGCCGCCATGGCGCGCGGGCGCGTCTCGGGCGAGCACTTCCGCGGCTACTGGCTCGACGTGGGCACGCCGCAGCGCCTCGCGGAACTCGACGAACGCCTGCGGGGTCCCTCGAGGCCCACGCTATGATTCCCGCCATGAACGCACCGCTTGCCACACCCGTTTCTCTGGCACCCTTCGCCGACCGCCGCCGCCGCCTCGCCGCCGCCATGGGCCAGGGCGTGGCCGTCATCGGCACCGCGCCGGAGCGCACCCGCAACCGCGACGTGCACCACCCGTTCCGGTTCGACAGCTATTTCTATTACCTCACCGGCTTCACCGAACCCGAGTCGGTGCTGGTGCTGGTGGCGGGCCCGCAGCCGCGCAGCATCCTCTTCTGCCGGCCGAAGGACCTGGAACGCGAGATCTGGGACGGCTACCGCTTCGGCCCCGAGGCGGCGCGCGAGGCCTTCGGCCTCGACGAGGCGCGCCCCGTGGGCGAACTCGACGAGGCCATGGCGAAGCTGCTCTCCGACCAGCCGGCGCTGTACGCCGACGTGGGCAGCGACGCCGGCTGGGACGGCCGCCTGATCGACTGGATCAACCGCGTTCGGGCGCTGGCGCGCAGTGGCGTCACCGCGCCGGGCGAGATCCGCGACGTGCGCCGCATCCTCGACGAGATGCGGCTGCTCAAGGACGACACCGAACTCGACGCCATGCGCCGCGCCGCGGCCATCTCGGGCCGCGCCCACGAGCGGGCCATGCGTACCGCCCGCCCCGGGCTGTTCGAGTACCAGATCGAGGCCGAGCTGCTGCACGAATTCCGCGCCGCGGGCTCCCCCTCGCCGGCCTATCCCAGCATCGTGGCCTCCGGGGCCAACGCCTGCGTGCTGCACTACGTCGAGAACAGCCGCCGCCTCGAGGACGGCGACCTGCTGCTCATCGATGCGGGCTGCGAGCTGGAGGGCTACGCCTCCGACATCACCCGCACCTTCCCCGTGAACGGCCGCTTCAGCGGCCCGCAGCGCGACGTCTATGAACTGGTTCTGGCCGCCCAGGCCGCCGCCATCGCCGCGGTGAAGCCCGGCAACCACTGGGAGCAGCCCCACGAGGCGGCGCTGGCCGTGCTGGCGCGAGGCTTCGTCGACCTGGGCCTGTGCCAGGGCACGCCGGAGTCGGTGATCGAGTCCGGCGACTACCGGCGCTTCTACATGCACCGCACCGGACACTGGCTCGGACTGGACGTGCACGATGCGGGCGACTACAAGCGCGACGGCGCCTGGCGGGCGCTGGAGCCCGGCATGGTGCTGACCGTGGAACCCGGCTGCTACATCCGTCCTGGCGAGGGCGTGCCCGAGGCCTTCTGGAACATCGGCGTGCGCATCGAGGACGACGCCCTGGTGACCGCCACCGGCTGCGAGATCCTCACCGCCGCGGCGCCGAAGGCCGTGGCCGACGTGGAAGCGGTCGTCGGTCGCGGCTGAGCGCGCGGCCGTGGAGCGCTTCGACGCGGTGGTGGTGGGGGGCGGTCCGGTGGGCCGCTATGCGGCGCTGGCCGCGGCGCGCGCCGGCCTGTCGGTGGCGCAGTTCGAGGCCCGCCCGCGCGGCAACGACGCCGGCGACCGCACACTCGCGCTGTCCCTGGGCAGCCGGCTGCTGCTCGATGCCGCCGGCCTGGGCGCTGCCCTCGACGCGGCCTCCACGCCCATCGACACCATCCACGTCTCGCAGCGCGGGCGCTTCGGACGCACGGTGATGCGTGCCGCCGACGCCGGCCTTCCGGCGCTGGGCTACGTGGCGGGCTATCGCGAGCTGCTCGCCGCGCTCGAGCCGGCCCTGCCGGCCGCCGGCGTGCGCACCACGTGGGACGCGCCAGTCACCGGTGCGGTGCGAGAGTCAGGCACCTGGCGCGTGGAGACCGGCGCCGGCCCGGTGGCCTGCGCGGCGCTGCTGATCGCCGACGGTGGCGGGCAACTCCCCGGCGGACTGGGCTTCGAGACCCGCACCCGCGACTACGCCGCCAGCGCCCTCGTGGCGAGGGTGCAGACCGACCGGCCACCTGCGGGCACTGCCTGGGAACGCTTCGCCGCCGCGGGGCCGCTCGCGCTGCTGCCGCGGGGCGAGGGCTTCGCGCTGGTCTGGGTGGAGGCACCGGCGCGCGCGGCGGAGCTGGCGGCGCTCCCGGAAGCGCGCTTTCTCGCCGCCCTGCAGGACGCGTTCGGCTGGCGCGCGGGCCGCTTCACCGCCGTGGCCGAGCGCGCCGCCTGGCCGCTCGCGCTGCGCACCGCGCAACCGCGCGCCCGCGAGGGCGTGCTGCTGCTCGGCAACGCCGCGCAGACATTGCATCCCGTGGCGGGCCAGGGGCTCAATCTCGGCCTGCGCGACGCGCACGAAGGCGTGGACATGCTGCTGCGCGAGGGCGCAGGGGCTCTGGCGCGATTCGAGGCGCGGCGGCGCACCGACCGCAACGCCACCATCGGCTTCACCGACGGGCTGGTGCGCCTGTTCACCGCCGACTGGCCGCTGCTGCCCGCGCTGCGCGGCGCCGGGCTCACGGCCCTCGACCTGGCCGCGCCCTTGCGCGGCGGCTTCGCCCGCACCGTCTCGCTCGGCTCGGCCTGAGCCCGCGCACCGTCACCGTGCGGGCGGCGCGGATGGCGCGCCTTTGTGATTACAATACGCGCCCTTTCGCCCCGAGCAGCCCGTCCACCGCCATGCAGGTCGGCCCATACGCGTTGCGCAACAGGCTGGCAGTGGCGCCCATGGCGGGGGTCACCGACCGCCCGTTCCGTCAGCTCTGCAAGTCCCTCGGCGCCGGCTATGCGGTCTCCGAAATGGTGGCTTCCGACGCACGCCTGCGCCACACCGGCAAGAGCCGCCGCAGACGCGACCACGACGGCGAGGTGGCCCCGGTGGCCGTCCAGATCGCCGGCGCGGACCCGGCCATGATGGCCGAGGCGGCGCGCTTCAACGTCGGCGAGGGCGCCCAGGTCATCGACATCAACATGGGCTGTCCAGCGAAGAAGGTGTGCAACGTCGCCGCCGGCTCCGCGCTGCTGCGCGACGAGGCGCTGGTGGCGCGCATCGTCGAGGCCGTGGTCGGGGCGGTGGACGTCCCCGTCACGCTGAAGATCCGCACCGGCTGGGACCACGCCAGCCGCAACGCCGTGCGCGTGGCGCGCATGGCCGAGGCGGCCGGGGTGCGAATGCTCGCCGTGCACGGCCGCACCCGCGCCGACCTCTACGAGGGCAGCGCCGAGTACGACACCATCGCGGCCGTGAAGGCCGCGGTGCGCATCCCTGTGCTCGCCAACGGCGACGTGGATTCGCCCCGCAAGGCGCGCGAGGTGCTCGCCCGCACCGGCGCCGACGGCGTGATGATCGGCCGGGCCGCCCAGGGGCGTCCGTGGATCTTCCGCGAGATCGACCAGTTCCTGCGCGAGGGCACCCTCCCGCCGCCGCCGTCGCACGCGGAGATCCACCAGATCCTGCGCGGCCACCTGCTGGCGCTCTACGCCTTCTACGGCGAGCCCGCGGGCGCGCGCGTGGCGCGCAAGCACGTGGGCTGGACGGCCCGCGAGCTGCCCGGCGGCGACGCGCTGCGCCGCGCGGTCAATGCGCTCGACGGCGCCGAAGACCAGCTCGAGGCCGTGGACACCTTCTTCACCGACCCCGATGCGATGGCCGCCCTGGCGCCGCAGCCCGAGGCGCTCGCCGCATGAGAGCGAAGGCCCCCACCCCCATCAACGAGACCGAGCTGGCGCGCTGCGTGCGCCGGGCTGTTGACAACTACATCCGCGACCTCGACGGCGAGCGTCCGGGGCCCATCTACGACATGGTGATCCATGCCGTGGAGCGCCCGCTGCTGGAGATCATCCTCGCGTACGCCGGCGGCAACCAGACCATCGCCGCCGAGGCGCTGGGCATGAACCGCAACACGCTGCGCAAGAAGCTCAAGGCCCACGGCCTGCTCTGAACGAGGCCCGGATGGTGCACACCCCACAGGCGCTGATCAGCGTCTCCGACAAGACCGGCGCGGTGGACTTCGCCCGGGCGCTGGTGCGCTTCGGCTTCCGCGTCCTGTCCACCGGCGGCACCGCCAGGCTGCTGGCGGAGGCCGGCGTGCCCGTCACGGAGGTCGCCGACGTGACCGGCTTCCCGGAGATGCTCGACGGGCGCGTCAAGACGCTGCACCCGGCCATCCACGGCGGCATCCTGGCGCGCCGCGACCTGCCCGAGCACATGGACGCCATCGCCGCCGCGGGCATCGGGCCCATCGACGTGGTGGCGGTGAATCTCTATCCCTTCCGCCAGACCGTGGCGAAGCCCGGCTGCACGCTGGAGGACGCCATCGAGAACATCGACATCGGCGGCCCGGCCATGGTGCGCGCCTCGGCCAAGAACTACGCCCACGTGGCGGTGCTCACCGACCCGGCCGACTACGCGCCGCTGGTGGCCGAGATGGAGGCCGCCGGCGGGGGCATCAGCCTGGAGACCCGCTTCGCGCTCGCCTGCAAGGCCTTCAGCCACACCGCCCAGTACGACGGCGCCATCTCCAACCACCTCACCGCCCTGTCACCCGGCGGTGCGCGCGCTGCCTTCCCCCGGCGCCTGAACGTCTCGCTCGAGCTGGTGCAGGAACTGCGCTACGGCGAGAACCCGCACCAGCAGGCCGCCTTCTACCGCGACCTCGACCCCGCGCCCGGCACGCTGTCACGCTACGTGCAGCACCAGGGCAAGGAGCTCTCCTACAACAACATCGCCGACGCCGACGCGGCGTGGGAGTGCGTGCGCAGCTTCGACGCGCCGGCCTGCGTGATCGTCAAGCACGCCAATCCCTGCGGCGTGGCCGTGGCGGGGTCCGCGGAACAGGCCTACCGGCGCGCCTTCGAGACCGACCCCACCTCGGCCTTCGGCGGCATCATCGCCTTCAACCGCGCCGTGGACCGCGCGGCCGCCGAGGCGGTCACCGGGCAGTTCGTGGAGGTGCTGATCGCGCCGGGCTTCGACGCCGCCGCGCGCGAGGTGCTGGCCGCGAAGGCGAACGTGCGCGTGCTCGAGGTGCCCGCCGGGGAGGGAGCCAACGAATTCGACCTCAAGCGCGTGGGCGGCGGCGTGCTCGTCCAGGGCCCCGATGCGCGCAACGTGACGGCGCCGGAACTGCGCGTGGTGACAAGACGCGCGCCCACCGAGGGACAGCTGGCCGGCCGGGTGGTCGCCCGGCGGGTGGCCAAGTTCGCGAAGTCCAACGCCAGCGTGGACTGCGGCGGCGGCCGCACGCTGGGCGTGGGCGCCGGCCAGATGAGCCGCATCGACTCGGCCCGCATCGCCTCGATCAAGGCGGAGAACGCGAAGCTGTCGCTGGCCGGCTCGGTGGTGGCCTCGGACGCCTTCTTCC
>CAZXJW010000099.1:3920-10336 GCA_964641005.1 uncultured Rhodocyclaceae bacterium | reverse complement strand
CTTCGAGCGCATCCACCGTTCCAACCTCGTGGGCATGGGCGTGCTGCCGCTGCAGTTCAAGGGCAGCGACAGCGTGGAATCGCTGGGCATCACGGGCGCGGAGAGCTACGACATCCTCGGCCTCGACGACCTGCGTCCGCAGCAGGACGTGACCCTGGTGATCCACCGCACCGACGGCTCGAAGCGCGAGGTGAAGGTCCTGCTGCGCATCGACACCGCCATCGAGGTGGACTACTACCGCCACGGCGGCATCCTGCCCTTCGTGCTTCGCGACCTGCTGGCGGCCTGAGCGCGACCTTTCCGGCGGACGCGATCGCCAACGACCTCCCCCGTCCTCGCCGGGGGAGCCGCGTCAGGGCTTCGGGGTCAGGCCAGGGCGACGGAGCTGGCGGGAGCGGCGGCCGGCGCCGCGAACTCGCGCACGTAGCTCGCCAGCGGCTTCTCGGGGTGGCGGTTCAGGTAGATGGCACAGGTCACCCGCAGCAGCGAGGCGAAGCTGGAGATGGCCTCGTCGCGGGACTGCATCTCCTCGTAGAGCTTGCCGATGAAGCGGGGCGTGCTCACGCCCTCGCCCGCTGCCGCCTCGTCGAGGATGCGCCAGAACAGGCGCTCGAGGCAGATGCTGGTGACGAAGCCCGACAGGCGCATCGAGCGCTTCTCGCGCTCGTACAGGGCCGGATCCTGGCCCGAGTACAGGTTACACATGCTCCTCCTTGCCGTTGGTGCGTGCCCCGCCGGATCGGGCCGGGGAGTCGGTCACGTCTGCGCGTGACCCGCGAAACTTATCCGGCACGTCAGGCCGCGTCAACGGCACCCGCGCGCCGCCCGCCACGGCGTCGAGCAGCGCCCTCCTCACCCTGCACCAGTAGTAGATGCGCGCCGCGGCTTCATCATGCACCGCACCATGAAAAAGGGCCCGGCGAACCGGGCCCTTCCAGCGGCGCGACGTCTTCCTACAGGTTCTTGGCCGCCATCTCCCGGGCGATGTAGTCGGCCTGGCGCAGCGCCAGCGCCACGATGGTGAGGGTCGGGTTCTCGGCAGCCCCGGTGGTGAACACCGAGCCGTCGGACACGAACAGGTTCTTCACGTCGTGGGCCTGGCCCCACTTGTTCACCACCCCGTCGCGCGCCTTGGCGCTCATGCGGTTGGTGCCCAGGTTGTGGGTGGAGGGGTACGGAGGCGTGTGGTAGGACTTGATGGCGCCCACCGACTCGTACAGCGCGGAACCCTGCTGGTAGGCGTGGTTGCGCATGGCGATGTCGTTGGGGTGGTCGTCGAAGTGCACGTTGGCCACCGGCATGCCGTACTGGTCCTTCACGTCCTTGTTCAGGGTGACGCGGTTGTCCGCCTGCGGCATGTCCTCACCCACCAGCCACATGCCCGCCATGTTCTCGTAGCGGTCCATGGCCCAGGTGAAGTCGCGGCCCCACATGCCGGGCTCGAGGAAGGCAGCGATGAAGGGCAGGCCCAGCGACAGCGTCTCCATCTCGTAGCCGCCCGCGAAGCCGCGCTTCGGATCGTGGCGCGACTCGTCGGTGACGATGCCCGCCATGGTGGTGCCGCGGTACATGTGCACGGGCTTGTCGAACACCGCGTACACCGAGCCGGTCATGTGGCGCATGTAGTTGCGGCCCACCTGGCCCGAGGAGTTGGCGAGTCCGTCGGGGAACTTGCTGGAGGCCGAGTTGAGCAGCAGCCGCGGCGACTCGATGGAGTTGCCGGCCACGCACACCACGCGCGCCTTCTGCAGCTGGATCTTGCCGTTCCTGTCGGCGTACTCCACGCCCGTGACCTTGCCCGCCGCGTCGTGCACGATGCGCACCGCCATGGACTCGGGCCGCACTTCCAGCTTGCCCGTGGCCTCGCCCTTCGGGATCGCCTCGTAGAGCGTCGACCACTTGGCGCCGGACTTGCACCCCTGGAAGCAGAAGCCGATCTGCTGACAGGAACCACGGCCGTCGCGCGGCTGCGAGTTGATCGACATGTTGCCGGTGTGGAAATTCTTGTAGCCCATCTTGGCCGCGCCGGCCGCGAGCACCTTGTAGTTGTTGTTGCCGGGCAGGCGCGGGATGCCGTTGGTTCCCGTGGTGCCCATCTTCTTCTCGGCACGGTCGTACCAGGGGTCGAGCTCGGCGCGGGTGATGGGCCAGTCGAGCAGCGTGGCGCCGGCGATGTCGCCGTAGGTGGTGCGGGCCTTGAACTCGTGGTCCTCGATGCGCAGCGAGGCGCCGGCCCAGTGGATCGTGGAGCCGCCCACGGCCTTCACGATCCAGGCCGGAAGGCCGGAGAAATCCTTCGCCACGCGCCAGTCACCGGAGGTGGTGCGCGGGTCGATCCAGGAGATCTTGACGAAGTTGGCCCATTCGTCGTTCTCGAAGTCGGGAATCTCCCAGCGCTTGCCGGCTTCCAGCAGCACGGTGTCGATCCCCTTGGTGGCGAGCTCCGCGGCGAGCGTTCCACCGCCGGCGCCGGAGCCGATGACCACGACGACCTTGTCGTCGTTCAGGTTGTACTTGGCGGGCATGTCCTGTTCCTCCTCGTGTGTTGTGGTCCGACAGCCGGGCTCAGAGCCAGGAGATGTCGTCGAAGCCGCGCTTGAGGTAGCCGCCCAGGTGGGCGGACGGGCCCTCGTAGCCGAGCAGCGGCCACACGTCGGGGTTGTTGTACAGGCCGGCGATCATGTCGCCACGCACCTTCTGGAACAGGGCTGAACCCTGCGAGGCCTCGAGAATGGCCACGCGCTGGTTCTCGGAGGCGATGGCCGCGTAGTCCTTGCCGTTGCGCTTGCGCGACAGCGCGTTCAGGTCGCGGATGTCGTCGCGGATCATCTGGGCGAGGGCCGGATCCTTGGCCGCGGCGTCGTCGAAGGTGTCCACCACCTTCTGGTAGGCCGACACGGGCAGGCCGTCGTGGGGATACACGTCGCGGCACATCTGCAGCAGCGTGCGCGCCTGCGCGCCGTCGAGCACGTCGAGCTTCTGCGCCCAGCCCTCGGCGGGCTGCAGCAGCGTGCCCGTGGCCAGCGCCGCGGCGCCTGCGACGGCGCCGGACTTCTTGATGAACTCTCGGCGCGGCAGCTCGGCCGGCGCCTGCGCGGGAATGTCCTTCTTCATCTCGTCCCCCTTCGATCGCTTGGATCAGGTCGTTATCGGGAATCGCCGTCGTGACGCAGCGCCGCATTTGCACTGCAGCATCACGCACCATGACAACGACCTGAAAGTAAGCACCGGACACCGGGCCGGGGTAGTAGCCCGCTACTACAGCCGACCCTGCCGTGCACAGGGTCGGAGGCGACGATCAGTGGGGCAAGTCCACTGCGCCCGCCGCGAGGATCAGTCCCTGGAGCGCACGGCGCGGGCGCAGGGGATCAGTCCAGGAAGCGCACGGGGTAAGCCACGGGCGCACGCTCGGTGCGGTAGCCGTTCACCGCCGCATCCGGAACGCCATGGCCGAACGCCACGCCGAACACCAGCCGGCGTCCCTCGCCCAGGCCCACGTGCGCGTCCACCACGTCGGGCCAGCTCGCCAGCGCCGCCTGGGGAATGGACCGCACGCCCAGGGATTCGAGCGCCAGCAGGAAGCCCATCAGCCACAGGCCGCAATCCACGGCGCCGTACACGCCGAGTTCCGCGGGCGTGGTGACGAAGGCGGCATGGGGCGCTCCGAACACCCGGAAGTTCTCCAGCGACTGCGCGCGCGCGGCCTCGCGGTCCTCGCGCGCGATGCCGAGCGACTGGTAGAGCTGCACGCCGCAGGTGCGGCGCCGGTCGCGGTACACGCCCACGTAGGCCTCGGGAAACGGGAAGTGGGGCCGCTCGGGCTCGCCACGGCGCGCCGTGTCGCCCAGCGCCTCGCACAGCCGCGCGAGCCGCTCGCCCGACACCACGCTCACCTGCCAGGGCTGGGTGTTGCACCACGAAGGCGTGCGCTGGGCGATGGCGAGCGCGCGCTCGATGATGGCACGCGGCACGGGATCGCTTCGGTAGGCCCGGCAACTGAAGCGCCCCTCGAACAGCGCACCCAGCGCCGCGGCGGCATCCGCGGCAGCCTCCACGGCGGTGCTCATTCGAAGCGCGGCTCGAAGCGCTCGTCCACCTCCACCTGGTAGGCGATGGCGAGGCGGTTGGTCTGGTTGGCGAGTGCCACGATGGCGGCGAGCTCGCCGAACACGGCGTCGTCCATGCCCTTGGCACGTGCCGCCGCGCCATGGGACTTGATGCAGTACTCGCAGTTGTTGGTCATGGACACGGCCATGTAGATGAGCTCCTTGGTGAGCGGGTCAAGCCGCCCTCCCGGGCCCATCACCTCCTTCACCTGGCCCCACACCCGCGCCAGCGTGGGCGGATGCGCCGCCAGCGCCTTCCAGATGTTGTTGATCCAGTCCACCTTGCGGGTGGCCATGATGTCGTCGAAGACGGCGCGCACCTCGGGGCTCGCCTGCGCGTACTCCACCAGCTTCACCATGGCCATGGAAAACACCTCCGCAAGGGGATTTCAGGGGCGGCGGAGTCTAGCACCGGCCCCGCCATGGACAGCTCGAGCCGGGCGCCCCGATAATCCGGCCGCCTGCCGCCACGGCCGGCCCGCCCCGCCGTCCCTCCCCGTCCCGCATCCATGAAGATCCTGCTCGACCTGCTGCCCGTGATCCTGTTCTTCGTCGCCTACACGGTGGCGAAGCGGGTGCCCGACGAATCGGCGTCCTTCATTGCCGGCCTGCTGGGCGCCGTGGGCGCCGGCGAGGGCCTCGACCCGGCGCAGGCCCCCATCCTGGTGGCCACGCTGGTGGCCGTGCTGGCCACGGTGGCGCAGGTCGCCTGGGTGCTGCTGCGCCACGGCAAGGTCCCGAAGATGCTGTGGATGAACCTGGCCATCATCGTGGTGCTTGGCGCGGCCACCCTGCTGCTGCACGACGAGACCTTCATCAAGTGGAAGCCCACGGTGTTCTACTGGCTGTTCGGCGGCGTGATCGCCGGCGGACAGTTCCTGGGCCGCAACGTGATCCGCTCCATGATGGGCACGCAGATGAACCTGCCCGATCCGGTGTGGGCGAAGCTCGCCTGGAGCTGGGCGGCATTCTTCGCCGCCATGGGCGTGCTCAACCTTTTCGTGGCCTTCAACTTCTCCACCGATGCCTGGGTCAACTTCAAGATGTTCGGCGGCATCGGGCTGATGTTCGCTTTCGTGATCGCACAGGGGCTGGTCCTGGCCCGCCATCTCCAGGACGACCAGGAACAGGAGACACGCTGAACATGCTCTACGCCATCATCGGAGAGGACGTGCCCGGCAGCCAGCAGAAGCGCGCCGCGGCCCGCCCGCCCCATCTCGCCCGCATCCAGGAGCTCGCGGACGCCGGCCGCATCGTGCTGGCGGGCCCGTTCCCGGCCATCGACAGCCCCGACCCCGGACCCGCGGGCATGACCGGCAGCCTGATCGTGGGCGAGTTCGAGTCGCTCGAGGCGGCCAGGGCCTGGATCGACGCCGATCCCTACGTGACCCAGGGCGTGTTCGCCCGGGTGACGGTGAAACCCTTCAAGCAGGTGCTGCCCGGCTGAGCCCGTGGACCTCGCCCAGACCATCCGCGAGCGCCTCGCGCCGCTCGCTCCGGAGAGCCTCGAGGTGTTCGACGACAGTGCCGACCACGCCGGCCATGCCGGGGCGCGCGAGTCCGGAGGCGGGCATTTCCAGGTGGTGGTGGTGTCGAGGGCCTTCGCCGGTCTGTCCCGGGTGGCGCGACACCGCGTCGTGTATGATGCCGTCCGCGATTTGATGCCCCACGCCATCCACGCGCTGGCCATCGTCGCGCACACCCCGGAAGAACTCGCCGGCCGCACCTGAGCGGGCCGCGGCTTCGTTCCCGCCGCCACGCCGCCTTCCCAGTCCTGAACGTCCTGAAGGAACCCCCATGCGTTTCGCCAAGCTCTCCGCCGCGGCCCTGTTCAGCGCCGCCGGCATGCTCGCCCTGACGGCCTGCAACGCGCAGGAAGCCGGCAAGCCCGTCGCCGTGGTCAACGGCGTGCCCATCCCCCAGGCCCGTCTGGACTACGTGGCGAAGATGCAGACCGCCTCGGGCCAGCAGAAGGACACCCCCGAGTACCGCCAGCAGCTGCGCGAGGCGCTCGTCACCCGCGAGGTGATCGCCCAGGAGGCGACCCGCAAGGGCCTGGAGAAGAACACCGACTACCAGACCCAGATCGACCTCGCCCGCCAGCAGATCCTGGTGGCCGCCTTCCTCGAGGAATACGCCGCCAGCCACAAGCCCTCCGACGAGGACGTGCGCAAGGAGTACGAGGCCATCCGCAAGGAAGCCTTCGACCCCAATGCCAAGGAATACAAGGTCCGCCACATCCTGGTGAAGAAGGAGGCCGACGCCAAGGCCATCATCGCCCAGCTCGCCAAGGGCGCGAAGTTCGAGGAC
>CAZXJW010000099.1:0-3910 GCA_964641005.1 uncultured Rhodocyclaceae bacterium | reverse complement strand
CGCTCCGAGGACACGGGCTCGAAGAACAAGGGTGGCGCCCTGGAATGGACCGACGGCTCCAACCTGGTGAAGCCCTTCGCCGAGGCCATGAAGGCCCTCAAGCCGGGCGAGACCACCAGGACGCCGGTGCAGTCGCCCTATGGCTGGCACGTCATCCGCCTCGACGAGATGCGCGACCCCAGCTTCCCCACCTTCGACGAGGTGAAGGACCAGGTGGCCAAGCAGCTCTCCGCCAGGCAGCGCGACGAGTACATCGAGTCGCTGCGCAAGGCCGCCACGGTGGAGTGAGCTTCCCGGGCCACGAAAAAGGCGCCCCGCGGGGCGCCTTTTTTCATCGTGCGTCGCGGGCCCCCTAGCCCAGCCAGCGCCGCGCGTTCACGAACAGCCGCAGCCAGGGTGATTCCACGCCCCAGTGGCGCGGATGCCACGACATCTGCCTCGACAGGAACACCCGCTCCGGATGGGGCATGAGGATGGTGAAGCGCCCGTCCGCGGTGGTGAGCCCGGCGATGCCCTCGGGCGAGCCATTGGGGTTGGCGGGATAGTCCTGGCTGGGGCGGCCGCGGTTGTCCACGTAGCGCAGCGCCACCAGCGGCGCCGCGGCGCGCTGCTGCGCCACGCTCGCGAACTCCGCCCGGCCCTCGCCGTGGGACACCACCACCGGCAGGCGGCTGCCTGCCATGCCGGCGAAGAACAGCGACGGGCTCTTCGGGATCTCCACCATGGTCAGGCGCGCCTCGAACTGCTCCGAGGCGTTGCGCACGAAGTGCGGCCAGTGCCCCGCACCGGGCACCAGTTCGTGCAGGTTGCTCATCATCTGGCAGCCGTTGCACACGCCCAGCGCGAAGCTGTCGCCGCGATGGAAGAAGGCCGCGAACGCATCGCGGGCCCGGGCATTGAAGAGGATGGACTTGGCCCAGCCCTCGCCGGCCCCCAGCACGTCGCCGTAGGAGAAGCCGCCGCACGCAGCCAGGCCGGCGAAGCCGTCGAGCGCGCTGCGGCCCTCGATCAGGTCGCTCATGTGCACGTCCACCGCCTCGAAGCCGGCGCGATCGAAGGCCGCCGCCATCTCCACCTGGCCGTTGACGCCCTGCTCGCGCAGGATCGCCACGCGCGGCCGGGCGTCGAGCACCAGCGCCGGCGCCTCGCCGGGCGCGAAGCCGAGCTTCGCGTGCAGGCCGGGGTCGGTGGTATCGGCCAGCGCCTCGAAGGCCTGGTCCGCGCAGTCGGGGTTGTCGCGCAGCCGCTGCATGCGCCAGGACAGCTCGGACCAGGTGCGAAGCAGTTCCGCGCCGTTGGCCGTGAGCACGGGCTGGTCGTTCAGGCGCACGCGCAGATGGCCGTCGGCGCCGATGGCGCCGATGTCGTGCACCGCGTCGGCCAGGCCCTCCGCGGCGAAGGTCTCGCGCACCGCATCCACGTCGGCGGCGCGCACCTGCAGCACCGCGCCGAGCTCCTCGCTGAACAGCGCGGCCGCCGCGCCGCCCTGCTCCGCCAGCCCGTCCAGGCTCACGTGCACGCCCACGTGGCTGGCGAACATCATCTCGGCGAGCGTCACCACCAGGCCGCCGTCGGAGCGGTCGTGGTAGGCCAGAACCCGGCCGCCGCGGTGCAGCGCCTGCATGGCCTGGAAGAAGCCGCGCAGCCGTCCCGCGTCGTCCACGTCGGGAGCGTCGTCGCCGGTGGCCCCGTAGGCCTGTGCCAGGCAGGAGCCGCCCAGGCGGTTGCTGCCCCCGCCCAGGTCCACCAGCAGGAGCCGGGTGGGCCCGGCGTCCAGGCGCAGCTCGGGCGTGAGCGTGGCCTCCACATCCTCCACGCGGGCGAAGGCCGAGACGACGAGCGACACGGGTGAGGTGACCGAGCGGGGTGCGCCGGCTTCCTGCCAGGCGGTGCGCATGGACAGGCTGTCCTTGCCCACGGGGATGCTCACGCCCAGGGCCGGGCACAGCTCCATGCCCACGGCCCGCACGGTGTCGAACAGCGCCGCGTCCTCGCCGGGCTGGCCGGCTGCGGCCATCCAGTTGGCCGACAGCTTCACGCGGCCGATGTCGCCCACGCAGGCGGCCGCCAGGTTGGTGAGGGCCTCGCCCACGGCCAGCCTCCCCGAGGCGGGGGCATCGATCACGGCCACCGGGGTGCGCTCGCCCATGGCCATGGCCTCGCCCACGGGCGAGGAGAAGTCCAGTGCCGTCACGGCCACGTCGGCCACCGGGACCTGCCACGGGCCCACCATCTGGTCGCGCACCGTGAGCCCGCCCACGCTGCGGTCGCCGATGGTCACCAGGAAGCTCTTGCAGGCCACCGCCGGGAAGCGCAGCACCCGGTCGAGCGCCTCGCGCAGCTCGAGTCCGGCAGCATCGAAGGGCTGGACCGCGGCACGCTCCCGGCGCACGTCGCGGGTCATGCGCGGCGGCTTTCCCAGCAGCGCCTCGAGGTCCATGTCCACGGGGCGGTTGCCGAAGCGCGGATCCTCCACCACCAGCCGGCCGTCGGCCGTGGCCCGCCCCACCACGGCGAAGGGACAGCGCTCGCGCGCGCACAGCGCCTCGAAGGCGGCCAGGCGGGCGGGATGCACGGCCAGCACGTAGCGCTCCTGCGCCTCGTTGCTCCACACCTGCATGGGCGACATGCCGGGGGCCTCGGAGGGCACGGCGCGCAGGTCGAAGCGGCCGCCGCGGCCGGCCCCGTGCACCAGCTCGGGCAGCGCGTTGGACAGGCCGCCCGCGCCCACGTCGTGGATGGAGAGGATGGGATTGGCATCGCCCGCGGCCCAGCAGCGGTCGATCACCTCCTGGCAGCGGCGCTGCATCTCGGGATTGCCACGCTGCACCGAGTCGAAGTCCAGGTCCTCGGCATTGGCGCCCGTGGCCATGCTGGAGGCGGCACCGCCACCCAGGCCGATGGGCAACCCCGGGCCGCCGAGCTGCACCAGGAAGGCACCCTCGGGCACGTCGGCCTTGTGGGACAGGTCGGCGCGGATGTTGCCCACGCCGCCGGCGATCATGACGGGCTTGTGGTAGCCGCGCCAGCGGCCGTCCACACGCTGCTCGTAGGTCCGGAAGTAGCCGCACAGGTTGGGGCGCCCGAACTCGTTGTTGAAGGCCGCGCCGCCGATGGGCCCCTCGAGCATGATGGACAGCGGCGAGGCGATGCGCCCGGGCCGCCCGGGGTCGGACGCCTCCCAGGGCTGGGCCCAGCCGGGGATGCGCAGGTGCGAGGTGGAGAAGCCCGTGAGCCCGGCCTTGGCCTTCGCCCCCCTGCCCGTGGCGGCCTCGTCGCGGATCTCGCCGCCGGCGCCCGTGGCCGCGCCCGGGAAGGGCGAGATCGCCGTGGGGTGGTTGTGGGTCTCCACCTTCATGAGGATGTGCAGCGCCATGGGCGTGGGCCGGTAGGCGCCGTCGATGGCGGGAAGCAGCCGCACCGCCGAGTCGCCTTCCATGACCGCTGCATTGTCGGAGTAGGCCACCACCGTGTGCGCGGGATGCGCGGCGTGGGTGTTGCGGATCATGGCGAACAGCGAGCGCGGCTGCGGCTCGCCGTCCACCACCCAGGCGGCGTTGAAGATCTTGTGGCGGCAGTGCTCGGAGTTGGCCTGGGCGAACATCATGAGCTCGGCATCCGTGGGATCGCGGCCCTCGCGGGTGAAGACCTCCACGAGGTAGTCGATCTCGTCGGCGGCCAGCGCGAGCCCCATGCCGCGGTCGGCACGCTCCAGCGCGGCGCGGCCGCCGGCCAGCACGGGCACCGTGGCGAGCGGCACCGGGGCGGGTGTGTCGAAGAGCCGCGCCAGCGCGCCGGGCCCGTCGAGCACCGTCTCGGTCATGCGGTCGTGCAGCAGTGCGGCGATGCGCGTGCGGGCACGGGCATCCAGGCGGGTGGACGACCGGACCCGGAACTCGGTGCCGCGCTC
>CAZXJW010000098.1:0-10353 GCA_964641005.1 uncultured Rhodocyclaceae bacterium | reverse complement strand
GTGGTGCTGGACGAGCGCGGCGCCCCCGTCACCACCCGCCAGCTCGCCGGCCACCTGGAGCGCTGGCTGGGCGAGGGGCGCGATGCCGCCTTCCTGGTGGGCAGCGCCGACGGCCTCGCGCCATCGATACGCGAAGGCGCGGATGCGGTACTGTCGCTGTCGGCGCTCACCCTGCCCCACGGGCTGGTGCGGGTGCTGCTTGCCGAGCAGCTTTACCGGGCGTTTTCCGTGCTGCACAACCATCCCTATCACCGCGACTGAGCCGCGCCGTGTCAACCCTCGTCCCCCACATCTACCTCGCCTCGCGCAGCGCCCGCCGGCGCGAGATCCTCGCCCAGATGGGCGTGCGCTTCGACATGCTGCTGCTGCGCGAAGGCCCCGGCCGCACCGCGGACTTCGACGAGACGCCCCTGGCCGGCGAGGACCCGGTGGCCTACGTGCAGCGGGTGGCGCGCATGAAGGCCGAGGTGGGCTGGCACCGCATGCAGCTGCGCCAGCTGCGCCGCCAGCCGGTGCTCTCGGCCGACACCACCGTGGCGGCGGGCGCCGAGATCCTGGGCAAGCCCGCCGACCGCGCCGATGCCGCGCGCATGCTGCGGCTGCTCTCCGGCCGCGTGCACCAGGTGCACACCGCCGTGGCCATGAAGCTCGACCAGCGCGTGGAAGTGATGCTCTCCAGCACCCAGGTGGAGTTCCGGCCGCTCGCCGACGAGGCCATCCGCCAGTACGTGGCCTCGGGCGAGCCCATGGACAAGGCCGGCGCCTACGGCATCCAGGGCAGGGCCGCGATGTTCGTGAAGAACCTGCAGGGCAGCTACACCGGGGTGGTGGGCCTGCCCGTCTACGAGACCGCCGAACTGCTCACCGCCTTCGGCTACCCGCTGCTGTGAACGAGGAGATCCTGGTCAACGTCACGCCGCAGGAGACGCGGGTGGCGCTGATGCAAAGCGGCGTGGCCCAGGAACTGCACGTGGAGCGTGCCGCCTCCCGTGGCCTGGTGGGCAACCTCTACCTGGGCGTGGTGAGCCGCGTGCTGCCCGGAA
Source organism: uncultured Rhodocyclaceae bacterium (assembly GCA_964641005.1). GTDB lineage: Bacteria > Pseudomonadota > Gammaproteobacteria > Burkholderiales. Next base: position 9,310 of record CAZXJW010000098.1, on the reverse strand, counting down.
TGCAGTCGGCCTTCATCCAGATCGGCCTGGACCGCGCCGCCTTCCTGCACGTGGCCGACATCTGGGCGCACCGCAACGGCGAGCAGCCGCGGCCCATCGAGAAGATCCTCCACGACGGCGACTCGCTGCTGGTGCAGGTGGTGAAGGACCCCATCGGCACCAAGGGCGCGCGGCTGTCCACCCAGGTGAGCATCGCCGGGCGCTTCCTGGTGTACCTGCCCCAGGAGACCCACATCGGGGTGTCGCAGCGCATCGAGTCGGAGTCCGAGCGCACCCAGCTGCGCGAGCGCCTGGCCGCGCTGCTGCCGCCGGATCACCAGGGCGGCTACATCATCCGCACCATGGCCGAGACCGCCACCGACGCGGAGCTGGCCGCCGACCTCGATTACCTGCGGCGGCTCTGGCACGGCATCCAGGATCGCGCCCGCGGCAGCCGCGCCCCGGCGCTGCTCTACCAGGACCTGGACCTGAGCCTGCGGGTGCTGCGCGACTTCGTGTCCGAGTCCACCGAGCGGGTGCTGGTGGACTCGCGCGAGACCTTCCACCGCCTGCAGGGCTTCGCCGCCGACTTCGGCCTGCCCTTCGCGGGCACCATCCAGCACTACACGGGCGAGCGGCCGCTGTTCGAGCTCAACGGCGTGGAGGAGGAGATCGAGCGCGCGCTCGCGCGGCGCGTGACGCTCAAGTCCGGCGGCTACCTCATCATCGACCAGACCGAGGCGCTCACCACGGTGGACGTGAACACCGGCGGCTTCGTGGGCGGGCGCAGCTTCGACGACACCATCTTCAAGACCAACCTCGAGGCCGCCCAGGTGATCGCCCGCCAGCTGCGGCTGCGCAACCTCGGCGGCATCATCATCCTCGACTTCATCGACATGGACTCCGAGGCCCATCGCCAGGCGGTGCTGGCCGAGCTGCACAAGGCGCTCGCGCCCGATCGCACCCGCATGACGGTGAACGGCTTCACCTCGCTGGGGCTGGTGGAGATGACCCGCAAGCGCACCCGCGAGAGCCTCGCCCACGTGCTGTGCGAGCCCTGCCCCACCTGCCACGGCCGCGGCGAGCTCAAGACCGCGCGCACCGTGTGCTACGACATCCTGCGCGAGCTGGTGCGCGAGTCGCGCCAGTTCGACGCCGCCGAGTTCCGCGTGCTGGCCTCGCAGAAGGTGATCGACACCTTCCTCGACGAGGAGGCGCAGAGCCTCGCCATGACCGAGGAGTTCATCGGCAAGCCGGTGCGGCTGCAGGTGGAGACACTCTACAACCAGGAGCAGTACGACATCGTGCTGACCTAGCGGCCGAACCGGGCCCGGCACCGGGTCCAGGACAGGTCGCGGCAAGGTCGGCTCGACCGCGGCACGAAGCAACCCCTGCCGGCACGCGGCGCTCGACTCGCGCTCCTTCGCCGCCGGGTCCATGGGACCGAAGGTGGAGGCGGGCACCACGATCTCGACGCGCGAGCCGGGCATCCGCCACGCGACCGGCACCTGAGCCCGGGGCGGGTGCGGCCGGGGTGTCCCGAATTGTCAACCCGACGGGGGCACCGATGACTAACATGTCCTACGGGCCCGTTCGGGCCGCAACACAACCACAGGGAGATCACATGAGCCGGACCACCCCCCTCACACTGACGCTTCTTCTCGCCGCCCTGTTGCCGGGTGCCGCCGGCGCCCAGGATACCGACCGGGCCAAGCGCTGGGAGGCCACCATCCAGGGCCGCTTCGTCGATTCCGAGAACATCAACTTCAACAACGGCGCCCAGGCGCGGGTGGACTCCTCCACGGGATTCGGCTTCGGATTCGCCTACAACCTCGACAACCGCTTCGCCGTGGGCTTCGACTTCGGCTGGAACGAACTCGACTACACCGGCACGGCCACCAACGCGGGGGGCGGATCCAACGGCATCCGCGGTCGCGCCTACACCACCAACGGCGTGCTCACCGGCACCTGGCACCTGCTCGAAGGGCCCATCACGCCCTACCTCGCCGGCAACATCGGCATGAACTACACCGACTCCGGCATTCCCCAGGGTGTAACCAACGGCTGCTGGTGGTATCCCTGGTACGGCTACGTGTGCGGCCCGGTCACCTACAACAAGACCTCCACCGACTGGACCTACGGCGTGGGGGCGGGCCTGCGCTGGGACGTGACGGGCGGGTTCTTCCTGAAGGGGGGCATCCAGCAGCAGTGGATCCCGGCCGGCTCCGCCAATGGCACGCCGTCCTTCACCCTGGGCCGGATCGACGTGGGCTTCAAGTTCTGAGCGGGCGGCACCACTGGCGTTGATCCCGGTCAACGCCCTCCGGGCGCCAGGGCGCGAGCATCCGTCCCCCACACCCTCGCTCTGGAGCACCCAGCCATGCGCATCGTCATCGGCAACCTTCCCGACGACGTCACCGAGGACGGCATCCGCGATGCCCTGAGCGCTTTCGCGCCCGTGGACAGCATCCTGCTCGTCCACGAGAGCGGCACGCCCTCGGCCCTGATCCAGCTGGAGACCACCCGCGCGGCGGCCGAGACGCTCGCCGAGCGCATCAACGGCCGCCTGTACCAGGGGCGGCCGCTGCGTGCATGGGTGCCCGCGATGGACTGGAAGTAAGTCGCGCGATGGCCCTGGGCGCGCTTCTCGACCGGCTCGCCGGCGCGCTGTTCGGCGGGAGCGATCCCGGCGAGGCGGCCGAGGCTGCCCTGGTGGCGGAGCTGGTCGAACTCGTGGTGGATGCGGTGGAGCCGCGCGTGCGGCTGCACTCGCGCTACCGGCACCGCCTCGAACCCTGCCTGCGGCGCAGCCTCGCGCACCTGCGCGAGATCGCGGCCCGGCTGCCCGAGCCCGTGGTGCTCAGCCGCGCGGCCTGGAGCGCCGACCCCTGCCTGAACGCCCTGTTCGCGACCGCCAGCGACCTGCAAGCCTGCCTGGGCGACAGCCGGGAGCTGCGCGGCTTCTTCGCCGACCCCGCCAACGCGACGGCGCAGGAGGCAGTGGCCCTGCTGGTGGCACGTCGCGAGGAACGCACGGTGTTTGCGCCGAGGCTCGAGGGGGAAGTTCTGCGCACGGACGTGGCCCAGGTCACGGTGGGATTCGCCGGCCACCGGCTGCTCGCGCCGGCGGCCACTGCACTGGCCGCCCGCCGTGAAGTGGGGCGGCGGCTGATCCTGCGCCTCGCGCAGGTGGCCCTGAGGCGCATCGTCGACCAGGACCTGAAGGCCACCGAACTGCGCGAGCACAAGGCCTACCTCGCGGCGAGCCTGCGCATGCTGCAGCTGGCCCGCGACGGCATGGAGGGCCTGGTGGAGGATCCTGCCACCATCGAGGACCGCATCGCCGCGGTCCAGGCCGAGATCGGACGCACGGTCGAGGCCTACGCCGAGGCGCGGGGCAGTCTCGCCACGCTCGACGGCTATCTCGAGCACGTCGAGGCCGTGTTCGGCCACCCGGGCGACCACGTCCAGCTGCGCACCACCGACCTGCGCCTGTCGCTGATGGGCGTGAAGCTCGAGCCCGCCGACGCGGGTCCCGCCAACGTCTTCCGGCTGCACGAGCTCTCCGACGGCCACGATCTCAGCGTGGCCATCGCCTTCGTCCGTTGCCCGCGCAGCGAGATGCCTCCCGAGGTGGACCGCATCGCCGAGGCCGAGCGGCTGCTGCGGGCCTGACCGCACCCCAGGTCCGTTTCGGTTCCGGCGGACGCGCTCGCCGCCCGTCCCCGCGACTCGGCCAGGCGCTCGGCAATTCGCGAAGGCCCGCACGGGTTCTGCACGACCGGGGCCGCAAGTTGCCCCCGTTGTGCCTTCCGGGCGAGCAGCCGCACCGGTAACATCCCCCGGATTCCAAGAAGCGCGTCCCGGCGCCCCGACTCCGTCAGGAGACCCCCGTGAGACTCTCGATTTCCACGACGACGCTCTGCGCGGTCGCCCTCGCAGCGCTCGCCGCCGCTGGCTGCAAGGGCGAGCAACCGGCGCCAGCGAGGGCGGCACCGCCGGTCCAGGTGATGACCGTGGCGCCGGGCACCATCCCCTACGTCAACACCTTCGTCGCCCAGACCGAGAGCTCGCGCCAGGTGGAGATCGTGGCGCGCGTGTCCGGCTACCTCGACCGCATCGCCTACCAGGAAGGCGAGCTCGTCAAGGAAGGCCAGGTGCTGTTCCAGCTCGACCCGAAACCCCTGCAGGCCCAGCTCGATGCCGCCCGCGGCGAGCTGCAGTCGCAGCAGGCGCGCTTCGCCACGGCCCAGGCCAATCTCAGGCGCATCGCCCCGCTGGCGGAGATGAACGCCGTGTCGCGTGCCGACCTCGACCGTGCCCAGGGCGAGCACGATTCGGCGCGCGCGGCCGTGTTCGCCGCCCAGGCCAAGGTGAAGAGCGCCGAGATCAACCTCGGTTACACCACCATCCACAGCCCCGTCACGGGGCTCGCGAGCCGCTCGCAGCAGCGCCAGGGCGCCTTCGTCAACGCCATGTCCGACACGGCGCGACTCACCTACGTGGCAGCGCTCGATCCGGCCTGGGTCAACTTCAGCGTGTCGCAGAACCAGACCGCGCGCCTGCGCGAGCTGGTGCAGGCCGGACAGGTGGTGCTGCCGAAGAGCAACGACTTCGAGGTGGAGCTGGTGTTGCCCGACGGCACGGTCTACCCGCAGCGGGGCCGCATCAACTTCGCAGATCCGTCCTTCAGCCAGGACACCGGCTCCTTCCTGGTGCGCGCGGTCGTCCCCAATCCCGACCGGCAGCTACGGCCTGGCATGTTCGTCACGGCCCGGGTGCTCGGGGCCGTGCGCCCCGATGCCATCGTGGTGCCCCAGCTCGCCGTGCAGCAAGGCCCCAACGGCCACCTGGTGTACGTGGTCAAGCCCGATGGCACGGCGGAGATCCGGCCCGTGGTGGTGGGCGACTACGTGGACGGCAAGGACATCGTGGTCACCCAGGGACTGAAGGCCGGCGACCGGGTCGTCACGGAAGGCGTGCTCAAGGTGGTACCGGGCAAGCCGGTGCAGGTGGGCGGCGCGGCACCGGCCGCGGGCGCGCAGGCCGATGGTGCTCGGGCCGCCGAGCCGGCCGGCGGCGCGAAGTAGCCCCGGGACACCCGCGTGTTCACGCACTTCTTCATCGACCGGCCGATCCTGTCTTCGGTCATCTCGATCCTGATCGTTCTCGGTGGCGCGGTGGCCATGTGGGTCACGCCCATCGCGCAGTTCCCCGAGCTCGCGCCGCCGCAGGTGAACATCACCGCGCGCTACCCGGGCGCCACGGCCGAGGTGATCGCCAACACCGTGGCCGCGCCCATCGAGACGCAGATCAACGGCGTGGACAACCTGCTCTACTACTCGTCCACCAGCTCCTCCAGCGGCAACGTCTCCATCAACGTGGTGTTCAAGCCCGGCACCGACCCGGACATCAACCAGGTCAACGTGCAGAACCGGGTGAGCCAGGCCATGCCGATGCTCCCGCAGGTGGTGTCGCAGCAGGGCGTGGTGGTGGCCAAGCAGTCCTCCACGCTCATGATGGTGCTGTCCATCTACTCGCCCGACGAGCGCTACGACGAGGCCTACATCGACAACTACGCCAACCTGTACGTGCTCGAGGAACTCAAGCGCCTGCCAGGTGCCAGCCGCTCCCAGGTGTTCGGCGTGCCCGACATCGCCATGCGCATCTGGCTGCGACCCGACCGCATGGCCCAGCTCGGCATCTCCGTGCAGGACGTGGCGCGCGCCATCCAGAGCCAGAACCAGACCTTCGGCATCGGCCAGATCGGTGCCCAGCCCGCCGCCGAGGGCACCCAGCAGACCTTCGTCGTCACCGCCCAGGGCCTGCTCACCAAGCCGGAGGAGTTCGAGAACATCATCGTGCGCGCCGCCAAGCAGGGCACGGCCATTGTCCGGTTGCGCGACGTGGGCCGCGCGGAGCTGGCGCGGCGCGACTACTCCATCGCCAGCCGCCTGAACGGCAAGCGCGGCACCACCATCGCCATCTACCAGCAGCCCGGCGCCAATGCCGTGGAGACCGCGAAGGCGGTGCGCGCCCGGCTCGAGGAACTCAAGCGCCAGTTCCCCACCGGCCTGGACTACCGCATCGCGCTCGATACCAGCCTGTTCACCCTCAACTCCATCGACAAGGTGGTGCACACCTTCTTCGAGGCCGTGGTTCTGGTGGTGGCGGTGGTGTTCCTGTTCCTGCAGTCGCTGCGCGCCACCATCATCCCGATCCTCGCTGTGCCCGTGTCCATCGTGGGCACCTTCATCGGCATGCACCTGCTGGGCTTCTCCATCAACATGCTCACGCTGTTCGGCATGATCCTCGCCATCGGCCTGGTGGTGGACGACGCCATCGTGGTGGTGGAGAACGTGGAGACCAACATGACCCGCCACGGCCTGTCCGCCCTGGAGGCGGCCAAGCGGGCCATGACCGAGATCGCCGGGGCGCTCATATCCATCGTGCTGGTGCTGGTGGCGGTGTTCCTGCCGGTGGCCTTCCTGGGCGGCGTGACGGGCACGCTCTACAAGCAGTTCGCCGTCACCATCGCCATCTCGGTGGTGATCTCCGGAATCATGGCGCTCACGCTCTCGCCGGCGCTCGCGGCCATCATCATCCGGGCCCACCACGGCGAGAAGAAGGGCTTCTTTCGCTGGTTCGAGGCGGGCTTCGAGAGGCTCACCCGCGGCTACGTGGGCGTGGTGGCACGGCTCATCAGGGGCTGGCCGATCGTGCTGCTGGCCTTCGGCGGGGTGATCGCGGGCATCCTCCTGCTGTTCCGGGCGATCCCCGGCAGCTTCGTGCCCGACGAGGACCAGGGCTACTTCTTCGTGGTGGTGGAGGCGCCCGACGCCGCCAGCCAGCAGTACGTGGGCGCGCTGGCCGACAAGGTTTCGCGGATCGCGGGCGCCGACCCGGCCGTGCAGGACGTGGCGGTGGTGAACGGCTACAGCCTGGTGGACAGCCAGTTCCGCAACAATGCGGCGGTCCTGTTCGTGTCCATGAAGCCCTTCGAGGAGCGCCAGAGCCCCGACCTGCTGAGCTTCGCGGTGCTGCCGCGGCTCAACCGGCAGTTCGCGGCACTCGGCGAGGGCTTCGCCTTCGCCATCAATCCGCCCTCGGTTCCCGGACTGGGCACCACCGGCGGCTTCGAGTTCTACGTGCAGAACCGCGGCGCGGGCGATGCGCGCAGCACCGGCGAGGCGCTGCAGAAGTTCATGGCCGCCGCACGCCAGCGCCCGGAACTCGCCGGGGTCACCACCACCTTCCGGGGTGCCACGCAGCAGTTGTTCGTGGACCTCGATCGCGCCCGGGCGGAGGTGCTGGGCGTGAGCGTGCAGGACGTGTTCCAGACCCTGCAGTCGCTGTTCGGCTCGAGCGTGGCGGGCCAGTTCAGCCAGTTCAGCCGCGTCTGGTGGGTGATGCTGCAGGCCGATGCGGGGTACCGCATGAACCCGGCCGACTTCGACAAGGTGTTCCTGCGCTCCCACGATGGTGCGATGGTGCCGCTGTCGGCGCTCATCCGCACCCGCTACGCGGCCGCGCCGAAGCTGCTCGCGCGGTTCAACGGCTTTCCGGCGGTGAAGATCACCGGCAACCCCGCCCCGGGCTTCAGCACCGGTCAGGCCATCGCGGCCATGGAGACGGTGGCCGCCGAAGTGCTGCCCGGCGACTTCTCGTATGCCTGGGCCGGACAGGCGCTGCAGGAGAAGGAGTCGGGTGGTACCTCGGCGATCGCCTTCGTGGCCGGGCTGGTCGTGGTGTTCCTGTTGCTGTCGGCGCAGTTCGAGAAGTGGACGGTTCCCATCGCGGTGGTGCTCACCGTGCCCATCGCCATCCTGGGCGCGCTGGTGTTCACCTGGCTGCGAGGCCTGGACAACGACGTGTACTTCCAGGTGGGCCTGGTGACGCTGGTGGGGCTCTCGGCCAAGAACGCGATCCTGATCTGCGAGGTGGCGCTGGAGCGCGTGCATGCCGGCATGGGCGTGCGCGAGGCGGCGCTCGAGTCGGCCGGCATGCGCCTGCGCGCCATCGTCATGACCTCGCTCGCCTTCGGGCTGGGCTGCGTGCCGCTGGCCATCGCCAGCGGCCCCGGCGCCAACAGCCTGCGGGCCATCGGCACGGGCGTGATCGGCGGGATCGCCGCCTCCACCTTCGTGGCGGTGCTGTTCGCGCCGGTGTTCTTCTGGATGCTCGAGTCGCTCAGCCAGCGCTTCGGTGGCAAGGCAGACAAGCCCGCACCCGCTCCCTCCGCAGGGACGCAACCGTGACGTGGCGGCACGGCAGGCTGCCCATGGCGGCGGCGATGCTCGCCGGGCTGGCCCTGGCCGGCTGCACGGTGGGGCCCGATTGGAAGCGGCCCGCACCCGAGGTGCCGCCCGCCTGGCGCATCGACACGCCCGAGGCCGCGGCCATCGCCAACCTGCGCTGGTGGCAGGCCTTCGGCGATCCGGTGCTCGACCAGCTCGTCGAGGATGCGCTGCGGGATAACCGCGACCTGCTCCAGGCGGCGGCGCGCGTGGACCAGTTCCTTGGCGCACTGCGCACTACGCGCTCGCAGTTCTATCCGCAGATCGGCTACGGCGCCGATGCCGGCACCAACCGGCTGAGCGAGAACGGGCGCCCGGCGCTGCCGCCGGGGTCGGATCGCAACTACGACCTCTACACTGCCGCACTGGGCGCCACGTGGCAGATCGACCTGTTCGGGCGCGTGCGCCGGCTGGCCGAGCAGGCCCAGGCACAGGTCTACGCCAGCGAGCAGGGTCGGCGCGGAGTCGTGCTATCGGTGGTGGCCGGCGTGACCACCGCCTACGTGGCCCTGCGGGCACTGGACCGCCAGCTCGACATCGCCCGCCGCGCGGCGGGCAACTACGCCGACACCCAGAAGATCTTCGAGATGCGCTTCGCCGGCGGCGTGGTGTCGGAGGTGGAACTCGCCCAGGTCCAGTCCCAGTACCAGCAGGCGCTGGCGGCGATCCCGTCGTTCGAGCGCCAGGTGGCCCAGCAGGAGAACCTGCTCTCGATCCTGCTGGGGCGGCCCCCGGGCACGATCCCGCGCGGCCGCGACATCGAGGCACTGGCCGTGCCGGCCATCCCGGCCGGGCTGCCCTCGAGCCTACTCGACCGCCGACCCGACATCCTCCGGGCCGAGCAGCAACTGCGCGCCGCCAACGCCTCCATCGGCGCAGCCCGGGCGCTGTACTTCCCGGCCGTGTCCCTCACCGGCTCCCTCGGCCTCGCGAGCACATCGCTCGACAACCTGGTCAGTGGTTCCTCCACCACCGGGCGGCTGGTGGCGGGTCTCTCGGGACCGATCTTCACCTTCGGCCGAATCGCCGGCCAG
>CAZXJW010000097.1:9574-10355 GCA_964641005.1 uncultured Rhodocyclaceae bacterium | reverse complement strand
CTTGCTCATGTTGTCGCGGCAGTCGAGGTCGTTCGGACGGGAATCGCAATCGCCCGGCTTCTTCACCACCGAGACCACCTGGTCGAACGGCCCCTCCACGGTCACGTCCACCTTGACCGCGTAGCGCCTGCCGTTGGTGGTGTCGTCGACCGTGAACTTGTCATTCCATGCCGATTCCACGTCCTTCTCGGCCGCCTTCTTCCAGTCCGACTTCTGCTGGTCGGTGAAGCCGGTGCTGGCGTCGAACTGGAAGTCGATCTCCACGTGCTTGACGACGCTGGAACCATCGAAGTACCGGTCGTACTTGGCAGTCCAGGAAAAAGCCGGCACGCTTGTCTTCGGATCGCCGTACTCGTAGGCCGGGGAACTGATCGTCTTGTCGATGCGTTCCTTGACGGCATTCGCGGGGATCGCGGCGCCCGAGGGAGAGGACAGGGCGAGGACCGCGAGTCCCGGCAGCCATGGGAGGTTTCTGATGTTCATGGGAAGGATCTCCAGTACCAGTCAATGGGATGTGGCGCGCACTGCGCATCGGCCGCCAGAGTGCGGCCACCCGATGGATTCTGGACTGCCGTGCCTGCCCGGCAGCGAGATCTCCTGGAAGGGACGTCTCCTTTTCTGTCCATTCTCCGCCCGCCTGTGGCGCCTGTCGACGGGCCGCGACGGCGCGTGCGGCTGATGGCGACCCATCCACCCCTGACGGACGAGTCCGGGATGTCATCGGACGCATGCGACGTGCTGGTGATCGGTGGTGGCCCCGCCGGGTCCACCATTGCAGCCC
>CAZXJW010000097.1:0-9564 GCA_964641005.1 uncultured Rhodocyclaceae bacterium | reverse complement strand
CCCTGCTGGCAGCGCGCGGCCGCGACGTGGTGCTGCTGGAGAAGGCCAGGCATCCGCGCTTCCACATCGGCGAGTCGCTCCTGCCGCTCAACCTGCCGCTGTTCGACGCCCTGGGCGTTCGCGAGGAGGTGGAAGCCATCGCCATGCGCAAGTACGGGGTCGAGTTCAACTCCCCCACGCACGATGCACCCGTCACGCTCGATTTCGCCGAGGCCTGGGACAAGGGCTTCCCGCTCGCCTACCAGGTGCGGCGCTCCTGCCTGGACGAGATCCTGTTCCGGAATGCCGCGCGCCGCGGCGCGCGCGCCCTGGAACGAACGCGCGTCACGGCGGTGGAGTTTCACGGCCCGGGTCGCGGCGCGCGCGTGAGCGCTCGCGGACCCGACGGTGGGGAACGTCGATGGGAGGCGCGCTTCGTGGTGGATGCCTCGGGCCGTGACACCTTCCTTGCCACGCGCCTGGGCTGCAAGCAGAAGAACCGCCGCCACAACAGCGCGGCGCTGTTCGGCCACTTCCGCAACGCCCGGCGTCTCCCCGGCCGCGCCGAGGGAAACATCCGCATCTTCTGGTTCGAGCACGGCTGGTTCTGGTTCATCCCGCTCGCCGACGGTACCACCAGCGTGGGGGCGGTGTGCTGGCCCTGCTACCTCAACACCCGCCGGGGCGACGTGTCGGCCTTCCTGATGGACACCATCGCCCTGTGTCCGATGCTCGCGGCTCGCCTCGAGGGCGCGGAGCTGGTGGAACCGGCCACGGCGACGGGCAACTACTCGTACTCCTCACGCAGCAGCGCCGGCCATGACTACCTGATGCTCGGCGACGCCTACGCCTTCATCGACCCGGTGTTCTCCTCGGGCGTGTTCCTGGCCATGAACAGTGCATTCGCGGGCGCGGACGCCGTGGAAGCCTGCCTCGACCATCCCGACAAGGCGCCGGCGGCGCTGCGAGCCTTCGATCGCGTGATGCGCCGCGGACCGCGGGAGTTCTCCTGGTTCATCTACCGTGTGACCACGCCTGCCATGCGCGAGCTGTTCATGCACCCGCGCAACGACTGGCGCCTGAAGGAGGCGCTGCTGGCGGTGCTGGCGGGCGACATCTTCCGCGGCACGCCACTTCGGGCGCGGTTGCTCGCCTTCCGGGCGGTGTACTACCTCGGTTGCCTGCTGGATGCGCGGCGCACCTTCGCGGCCTGGCGGCGACGCAGACGGGTGGCCTGCGGCCGCTACGTGGAGCACGACCCACGCCCGGCAGCCTGAAGCGGGACCGTCCGGGGCAGTCGGAGAGGCTTGAACGACTCCAGGCGACGGCGCCGACGGCGACGGGTCAGCCCGCCGCCTCGGGGGCGAGCCGCCGCACGTCGTGCCCGAGCCGCACCGCGGCTTCCACACCCCGGTAGTAGCCCGGCATCAGGAACAGCTCGCGATAGCCCAGCGCACGGTAGAAGTCCCGTGCGGCCGGGCTCGCCGCGCGGGCCTCGCAGTACACCATGGGAATTCCGGCGGTGCGGGCGCTTTCCTCGAGCCATTCCACCAGCGCCCGGCCCAGGCCGCGGCGCCGGGCACGCGGCTCCACGGCCAGCAGCACCAGGTGGGCGTGCTCGTCCAGGAACTCCATCACCGCGAATCCCGCCGTTCGGCGGCCGCGCAGCGCCACGATGCCGCAGGTGTCGACGCGGGACACCAGCGCCGCCACGCGCTGCGGCCGGTAGCTCCAGCCCAGGCCGGTCTCGATCACGTCGCGAGACAGGCCGGCCATCCAGGCGGCATCGGCCGCCGTGGCCAGCCGGATGCGCGGCGCGCTCACGGCAGCCACCGGCGCGCGGTCCGATGCGGACCGCGCGCGGTGGCTGTCACGCCGGCTCCGGCACGGAGGGCAGGCCGGACAGCGCCATGGCGAGCTCGCGCTCGTCGTAGGCGTGGTCCTGGAGCTTGCCGGCGAAGTAGTCGGTGTAGGCCTGCATGTCGAAGTGGCCGTGGCCGCACAGGTTGAAGAGGATGGCCTTGGAGGTGCCCTCCTCGCGGCAGCGGATCGCCTCGTCGATGGCGCCCTTCACCGCGTGGTTGGCCTCGGGCGCCGGGACGATGCCCTCGTTGCGGGCGAAGAACACGCCGGCCTCGAAGCACGCGGTCTGGGGATAGGCGCGCGCCTCGATCAGACCGAGCTCCTTCACGTGGGACACCAGCGGCGCCATGCCGTGGTAGCGCAGGCCACCGGCGTGGAAGCCCGGCGGCATGAAGGTGGAGCCCAGGGTGTGCATCTTCACCAGCGGGGTGAGGTGGCCGGTGTCGCCGAAGTCGTAGGCGTAGCGGCCGCGGGTGAGGCTGGGGCAGGCGGCCGGTTCCACCGCCACCACGCGCACCTTCCGCCCGCCGCGCAGCTGCGTGCCGAGGAAGGGGAAGGCGATGCCGGCGAAGTTGGAGCCGCCGCCGGTGCAGCCCACGATGATGTCGGGGTAATCGTCCGCCATCTCGAGCTGGGCGATGGCCTCCACGCCCACCACCGTCTGGTGCATGAGCACGTGGTTGAGCACCGAGCCGAGCGCGTACTTGGTGTCGTCGCGCTGGGCGGCCACCTCCACCGCCTCGGAGATGGCGATGCCGAGGCTGCCGTTGCTTTCGGGGTTGCGGGCCAGGATCTCGCGGCCCGTGTTGGTCTCCATGGAGGGGCTGGCGATGCAGCGCGCGCCGTAGGTCTCCATGAGGGCGCGCCGGTAGGGCTTCTGGTTGAAGGACACCTTCACCATGAAGACCTGGATCTCGAGCCCGAAGATGCTGCCCGCGAAGGCAAGCGAGGAGCCCCACTGGCCGGCGCCGGTCTCGGTGGTGATCTTCTTCACCCCGGCTTCCTTGTTGTAGAAGGCCTGCGGCACGGCGGTGTTGGGCTTGTGGCTGCCAGCCGGGCTCACGCCCTCGTACTTGTAGTAGATGCGCGCCGGGGTCTGGAGCGCCTTCTCCAGGCGGCGGGCGCGGAACAGCGGGCTGGGGCGCCACTGGCGGTAGACCTCGCGCACCGGGCCGGGGATCTCGATCTCGCGCTCGGTGCTCACCTCCTGCGCGATCAGCGACATGGGGAACAGCGGGGCGAGGTCGTCCGGGCCGATGGGCTTCAGGGTGCCGGGATGCAGCACCGCGGGCGGCGGCTTGGGCAGGTCCGCCATCAGGTTGTACCAGGCCTTGGGGATCCTGCTCTCGTCGAGCAGGTACTTGACGCTCTCGCTCATGGACTCCTCCCGTTGATGGCGTCCCGTGGAGCGGGAACGCGGCGGCCTCGAAGCGGGCCGTCTCGCGCAGCTTCCCGCGGACGCCGGGGCACTATACCGCCGAGTCCGGCGGCGGGGGAGGGGTGCCGGTCAGCGAGCCGGCAGGCGATGCTCGAGCGCGAACAGCGCCCGCACGTCCTCGCGATCGCGCACCAGGTGCACGGCGTCGCCATCCACCATCACCTCCGCGGCACGCGGGCGGGTGTTGTAGTTCGAGGCCATGCCCATGGCGTAGGCACCGGCGGACAGGATCGCGAGCAGGTCACCGGTCTCGATGGCGAGTTCGCGGTCGTGTCCGAGGAAGTCGCCGCTCTCGCACACCGGCCCCACCACCTCCCAGCGCGCCGCGGCGGAGGCGCGCGGCCGCACCGGCACGATCCGATGGTAGGCGTCGTAGAGGGCCGGCCGGATCAGGTCGTTCATGGCCGCGTCCATGATGGCGAAGTTGCGTGCCTCGCCGGGCTTGAGGTACTCCACGCGGGACAGCAGCACGCCCGCGTTGCCCACCAGCGAGCGGCCCGGTTCGAAGAGCAGCGTCTGCGGCCGACCCTCCATGCCGCGCATGAGCGCCGCGAGGTAGTCGGCGGCCGCGGGCGGCGTCTCGTCGGTGTAGCGGATGCCCAGGCCGCCACCCAGGTCGATGTGCTCCAGCTCGATGCCGCGGCCGGCGAGCCGGTCCACGAGGTCGAGCACCTTGGCGAGCGCGTCCACGAACGGCGCCACCTCGGTGATCTGCGAGCCGATGTGGCAGTCGATGCCGGTGACGCGGATGCCGGGCAGGCGCGCGGCCTCGGCGTAGAGCGCCGGCGCGTCCTCGAAGGCCACGCCGAACTTGTTCTGCCTGAGCCCGGTGGAGATGTAGGGGTGGGTGCGCGCGTCCACGTCGGGGTTCACGCGCAGGCTCACGGCGGCCGTTCGGCCCGCGGCCACCGCCACTTCCGAGAGGCGCCGAAGCTCCGGGGCGGACTCCACGTTGAAGCACAGGATGCCGGCCTCGAGCGCCACGCGCATCTCGTCGGCGCGCTTGCCCACGCCCGAGAACACCACCTTGCCCGGATCGCCGCCGGCCGCGATCACGCGCGCCAGTTCGCCGGCAGAGACGATGTCGAATCCGCTGCCCAGCCGCGCCAGCACGTCGAGCACGGCGAGGTTGGAGTTCGCCTTCATGGCGTAGCACACCAGGTGCGCACGCGGTGCCAGCGCCGCGTCGAACTCGCGGTACGCGGCCTCGATGGCCGCGCGCGAGTACACGTAGCAGGGCGTGCCGAAGCGCGCGGCGATCTGCGCCAGCGGCACGTCCTCGGCGTGCAGTTCGCCGCCGCGCAGCTCGAAGGCGTTCACGGCGCGCGCTCCGGCGCCGGACCCTGCTTCTTCGGGTCCTGGGGCGGTTCGTCGGGAAGGTAGAGCGGGCCCTTGTTGCCGCAGGCGGCGACAAGGACCGCGGTCAGCACGAGGGCGGCGAGCGGGACGGGATTCATAGCGACATGTAGTGGCGGCTGGTGGCGGCGAGCTCCGCACGGGCGGTCTCCCAGGCCGGGTAGATGCGTTCCACGGCGCGCCAGAAGCGGCGCGAGTGGTTCAGGTGCAGCAGGTGGGCGACCTCGTGGGCAACCACGTAGTCCACGATGTGGACGGGGGCCTGCATGAGGCGCCAGTTCAGGCGAACCTCGCCCTCGGCGTTGCAGCTGCCCCAGCGGGTGCGCGCATCGGAGAGGAACACCTTCGGCCGGTCCACTTCGAGCAGCCCCGAGAAGTGCTCGACCCGCAGGGGATAGTGGCGCTCGGCGTGGCGGCGGTACCAGCGCACCACCGCCAGGCGCACGCGCGCCGCGTCGCGGGGATCGGGCACCCGCAGCTGGAGCACCGACTCGCCGGCAAGCTCGGCGATCGTGAGGGCGGGGTCGTGCTCCACCGAGAGGGTGATGGTGCGGCCGAGGAAATCCAGCGCCTCGCCGTCGGCCCAGGCGCGCGGCCGCTGCTTCGGGCGCGCGTCCCACTCGTCGAGCTTGGCGAGGATCCAGCGCGCGGCGTCGCGGATGGCGCCGTCGATCACCGAGTCGGAGGCGCGCCACGGGGCGTGCACGGCCAGGCCCTGCTCGTCCACCAGGAAGGCGATGCGCCGGCGGCGCTGGCTGCGCTTGAGCACGAAGCGCACCGCCCTGCCGCGCAGCTCGATGTGGCGCGGCTGCACAACCGCGTCTACGGGAAACAGGTCGTTCATCGTCGGGTCAGGCCGTCTCCCGGGCCGAGCCGAGGCGCTCCACTTCGTCCTCCACCCACGCGCACACGCGGCGGTTGAGCGCGTCGGGCGTCATGCCGGCGGGATCGATGGCCGGACCGATGCTCACGGTGATGGTGCCGGGATGCTTGAGGAAGGCGTTGCGGGGCCACACGGTGCCGGCATTATGGGCCACCGGGACCACGAGGGCACCGGTGTGCGTGGCGAGCCAGGCGCCGCCCACGCGCCACTCGCCGCGCCTGCCCGGCGCGGTGCGCGTGCCCTCCGGGAAGATCACGATCCACAGTCCCAGCGCCAGCCGGTCGTGGCCCTGCTCCACGAGCTGGGCGAGCGCCGCGCGGCCCGCGGCGCGGTCGATGGCGATGGGCCGCAGCATGGCGAGCCCCCAGCCGAAGAAGGGCACCCGCAGCAACTCGCGCTTGAGCACCCACACCTGGGGCGGGAAGATCTGCTGGAAGGCGAGCGTCTCCCAGGCCGACTGGTGCTTCGACAGCACCACGCTCGCCCTGGCCGGGATGTTCTCGCGCCCGATCACGCGGTAGCGCAGGCCGCAGACGTGCTTCGCGAGCCAGAGCACCATGTGGGTCCAGGCCGTGATCACGCGGTATCGGCCCAGCGGCGGCAGCGGGAAGGTGAGCAGCGACAGCAGCGCCCACACGATGGTGAGCGCCACCTGCGCGACCGCGAACACGCACGATCGCAGCCAGGTGCCGATGCCAGCGGGGCCGGGGTCGCCGATGTGGGGCTCCTCAGGCGATGTGGCGGACGGCGTCCGCGAGATCGGCGTGCACCCGCGTGGCGGGAGGCAGTCCGCCGGCGGCCAGGGTCCTGGGGCCCTTGCCGGTGAGCACCAGAAGCGGCAGCGCGCCGGCGGCCTCGGCGGCCTGGAGGTCGCGCAGGGAGTCGCCCACGGCGGGCACGCCGGAGAGGTCGGCGCCGAAGCGCCGGGCGATCTCGTTGAACATGCCGGGGCGCGGCTTGCGGCACTCGCAGTTCTGCTCGGCCGCGCACGGGCAATAGAACACCGCGTCGATGCGCCCGCCGGCCTGGCCGAGCATGCGGAACATCTTGTCGTGGATGGCGTTGAGCGTGGCCATGTCGAACAGGCCGCGCCCGAGGCCGGACTGGTTGGTGGCCACCACCACGTGGAAGCCCGCGTGGTTCAGGCGCGCGATGGCCTCGAGGCTGCCCGGGATGGGCTTCCACTCCTCGGGGCTCTTGATGAAGTTGTCGCTGTCGAAGTTGATCACCCCGTCGCGGTCGAGGATGACGAGCTTCACGCGGCCAGCCTCGAGATGTCGGCCACGGCGTTCATGAGGCGGTCCAGGCGCGCCAGCAGGCCGAGGCGGTTGCGGCGCGTGGTCTCGTCCTCGGCCATCACCATCACCTGGTCGAAGAAGCTGTCCACGGGCTCGCGCGCGCCGGCCAGCAGCTTGAGCGCCTCGGTGTAGTCCTCGTTGTCCACCAGGCTGGTCACGCGTGGCCCCAGCGCGGACACGGCCTCCATGAGCGCCTTCTCGGCCGGCTCCTGCATGAGGGCGAGCTCGGGTTCTCCAGGCTGATCGCCGGTCTTGCGCAGGATGTTGCGGATGCGCTTGTTGGCCGCGGCCAGGCTGGCGGCCTCGGGCAGGGCGAGGAAGGCGCGCACGGCCTCGGCGCGCGGGATCACCAGGTCGATGCGCACCGGCGACTGGGCGATGACGGCGTCGGCCACCGCCGCGTCGAAGCCGCGATCACGCAGCATGCCGCGCAGGCGTTCGAGCATGAAGCCGAGCAGGTCGGCGGCCACGCTGTCGGCCACGGCCTCGGTGGAGAAGCCAGCGCGCGCCAGGCGCAGCAGGTGCAGCAGGTCGAGCGGCAGCTGGCGCTCGGCCAGGATGCGCAGCACGCCCAGCGCCGCGCGGCGCAGGCCGAAGGGATCCTTGTCGCCGCTGGGCACCAGGCCGATGCCGTAGATGCCGGTGAGGGTGTCGAGCTTGTCGGCCAGGGCCACGGCCGCGCCGATGTTGTCGGCGGGCAGGGTGTCGGCGGCGAAGCGCGGGTGGTAGTGGGCCTCGATGGCCGCGGCCACGCGGTCGTCCTCGCCGTCGTGGCGGGCGTAGTGCATGCCCATGATGCCCTGCAGCTCGGGGAACTCGCCCACCATGTCGGTGACGAGGTCGGCCTTGGCCAGGCGCGCGGCGCGCTCGGCCAGGTCGGCGTCGGCGTGCAGCAGGCCGGCGATCTCGCCGGCCAGGCGCACGAGGCGCTGCACGCGCTCGAGCTGGCTGCCGAGCTTGTTGTGGTAGACCACGGCGCCGAGCTTCTCGACGCGGTCGGCGAGCTTGAACCGGCGGTCCTGGTCGAAGAAGAACTTGGCGTCCGCCAGCCGGGCGCGCAGCACGCGCTCGTTGCCGTGCACGATGTTGCGCGGGTCGTCGGTGCGCAGGTTGGAGACGATCAGGAAGCTCGGCAGCAGCTTGCCCGCGGCGTCCACCAGCGGGAAGTACTTCTGGTGCTGCTTCATCGAGAGGATCAGGCACTCCTGCGGCACGGCCAGGAAGGACGAGTCGAAGCTGCCCGCGTACACGGCCGGGAACTCCACCAGCGCGGTCACCTCGTCGAGCAGGTCGGCGGACTCGGCGAGCTTCGCCTGGTGCTGCGCGGCCGCGGCGGCCAGCGCCTGCGCGATGGCGCCGCGGCGCGCGTCGAAGCCGGCGATCACCATGCCCTCGTCGCGCAGCTGCTTCTCGTAGCCCTCGGCGTGCACCAGGTCGAAGGTGGGGGTGCCCATGAAGCGGTGGCCGCGGGTGGTGCGTCCGGCGGGCAGGCCCAGAACGCGCACGGACACCACCTCGGCGCCGTGCAGCGCCACCAGGCCGTGGGCCGGGCGCACGAAGTTCACGTCCTCGCCCGAGGCGCTCTGGTAGCGCATCACCTTGGGGATGGGCAGGGCCGCGACGGTCTCCGAGAGCGCCTCCTGCAGGCCTTGCGCGAGTGCCATGCCGGACGCCACATGGTTCCAGAACAGGCTGTCCTGCTTGCCGTCGGGTGCGCGCTCGAGCTGGTCCGCCGTGACGCCGGTGGCGCCCAGGGCGGCGAGCTTCTTGGCCAGCGCCTGGGTGGGCTGGCCCGCGGCGTCGAGCGCCACGTTCACCGGCAGCACCTTGTCGCGGCGCGGCGTGTCGGGCGCCTTCGCCAGCACGCCCGGCACCAGCACCGCGAGGCGGCGCGGCGTGGCAAAGGCGCGTGCCGGGGCGTCCACGGGAGCCAGGCCGCGCTTCGCGAGCCCGGAGGCGATGCCCGAGGCGAAGGCCTCGCCCAGCACGCGCAGGGCGCGCGGTGGCAGTTCCTCGGTGAACAGTTCCACCAGCAGGGGCGCGGTCATGGCATTCCCCTCAGGCGGCGCGCGAAAGCATCGGGAAGCCGAGCCGCTCGCGGGAGTCGTGGTAGGCCTGCGCCACCAGCTTCGCCAGCGCGCGGATGCGGCCGATGTAGCCGGCGCGCTCGGTCACCGAGATGGCGCCGCGCGCATCGAGCAGGTTGAAGGTGTGGGCGCACTTGAGGACCATCTCGTAGCCGGGCAGGGCGAGGCCTGCCTCGATGAGGCGCCTGGCCTGGGACTCGAAGTGGTTGAACTGCTGCAGCAGCCAGTTGGCGTCGGAGTGCTCGAAGTTGTAGGTGGACTGTTCCACCTCGTTCTGGTGGTACACGTCGCGGTAGCTGATGCCCGGCGTCCACACCAGGTCGTAGACGTTTTCCACGCCCTGCAGGTACATGCACAGGCGCTCGAGGCCGTAGGTGATCTCGCCCAGGATGGGCTTGCAATCGATGCCGCCCACCTGCTGGAAGTAGGTGAACTGCGTGACCTCCATGCCGTTCAACCACACCTCCCAGCCCAGGCCCCAGGCGCCCAGCGTGGGGTTCTCCCAGTCGTCCTCCACGAAGCGCACGTCGTTCACCTTCGGGTCGATGCCGATGGCGGCCAGCGAGCCGAGGTAGAGCTCGAGGATGTCCCGGGGCGCGGGCTTGAGCACCACCTGGTACTGGTAGTAGTGCTGCAGGCGGTTGGGGTTGTCGCCGTAGC
>CAZXJW010000096.1:10116-10367 GCA_964641005.1 uncultured Rhodocyclaceae bacterium | reverse complement strand
CTGCCCGGCGGCATCGACGGCCTGGTGCACCTGTCGGACCTGTCCTGGCACACGCCGGGCGAGGAGGCGGTGCGCCAGTACAAGAAGGGCGAGGAGGTCGAGGCCGTCGTGCTGGCCATCGACGTGGAGCGCGAGCGCATCTCGCTGGGCATCAAGCAGCTCGAGGGCGACCCCTTCACCAACTACGTCTCCACCCACGACAAGAACTCCGTGGTCGAGGGCACGGTGAAGACCATCGATGCCAAGGGCGC
>CAZXJW010000096.1:5351-10106 GCA_964641005.1 uncultured Rhodocyclaceae bacterium | reverse complement strand
GTGATCGCACTGGACGGCGAGGTGGAGGGCTATCTGCGCTCCTCCGAGGTGTCGCGTGACCGCGTCGAGGACATCCGCACCCACCTCAAGGAAGGTGACAAGGTGACGGCGATGATCATCAACATCGACCGGAAGAACCGCACCATCAACCTGTCCGTCAAGGCGAAGGACATGGCCGAGGAGAACGAGGCCATGCAGCGGATGGCCGTGGAGAACTCCGGCAATGCCGGCACCACCAGCCTGGGCGCGCTGCTCAAGGCCAAGCTGGACAACAAGAACCAGGCCTGAACGCAGGGCAGCCGATGACCAAGTCCGAACTCATTGCGAAGCTGGCGGCCCACTTTCCGCAGCTCGTGGCGAGCGATGCCGAGCTCGCGGTCAAGATGATCCTCGACGCCATGGCCAAGAGCCTGTCGCAGGGGCAGCGCATCGAGATCCGCGGGTTCGGCAGCTTCGGGCTGAACTACCGGCCGCCCCGCACGGGTCGCAATCCGAAGTCGGGCGAGCGGGTCCAGGTACCCGCGAAGTACGTGCCGCACTTCAAGGCCGGCAAGGAGCTGCGCGAGCGCGCCGACCGGCTGCGGCCCGAGGGCGAGGCGCCGGCCGCCGTGGCGCCGGCAGGCGGTGCGGGCCCGGTGAGCGCCGCGGCCACGCCGTCCTCGTCGGCCTCCTGAGGGCGGCGGCCTGCCGCCGCCCGCGGGAAGCCCGGTCCCGCCCATGCGTTATGCCGGCTGGTTCCTCAAGGCAGCGGCCTTCCTGCTGCTGTTCGGATTCGCCCTGAAGAACACGGCGCCGGCCACCCTGCGCTGGTACCTCGGCCACGAGTGGCAGGCGCCGCTCGTGTTCCTGCTGCTCGTCGCCTTCGCGCTCGGCGCCGCCGCGGGCTTCCTGGCGGCCTGGAGCCAGGTTCAGCGGCTTCGCCAGGCGCTGCGGGCGCTGGAGCGCCGCGCGGAGGCGCCGCCACAGGCGGCGGCAGCGCCCGCGCCCGACGAAGGCGCGTGAGGGCGGGGAGAACGGGCGCGTGGAATTCGAATCCTGGTGGCTGCTGCTTCTGCCGCTGTTCTTCGGCCTGGGCTGGCTGGCGGCGCGCATCGACATCAAGCAGCTCCTCACCGAGTCGCGGCGGCTGCCGGTGTCCTACTTCCGCGGCCTGAACTTCCTGCTCAACGAGCAGCCCGACAAGGCCATCGAGGCCTTCCTCGAGGTGGTCAAGGTGGAGAAGGAGACCGTCGAGCTGCACTTCGCGCTGGGCAGCCTCTTCCGGCGCCGCGGCGAGATCGAGCGCGCCATCCGCATGCACCAGGCGATCCTCGAGCGCGAGGACCTCGCCCAGGAACAGCGCCTGCTCGCCCTCTACGAGCTCGCCCAGGATTACCTCAAGGCGGGCCTGCTGGACCGCGCGGAGGAGTGCTTCGCCAAGCTCGAGGGCACCAGCCACGAGCAGCAGGGGCTGCGCTACCTGCTCGACATCTACGAGCAGGAGAAGGAGTGGCACAAGGCCATCGCCACCTCCCGCAAGATGGACGCCATCACCGGAGAGTCGAGCGCCCGCGACATCGCCCACTTCTACTGCGAGCTGGCGTCCGGGGAACTGCTGCACGCCCGCCTGGACGAGGCGCGCCGCTACATCGGCGAGGCGCTGTCGGTGAACCGCAAGTGCACGCGCGCGAACATGCTCCTCGGGGACGTGGAACTCGCTGCCGGCGAGACCGCCGCCTCGATCGAGGCGTGGAAGCGGGTGGAGGGACAGAACCCCGCCTACCTGTCGCTGCTGGGCGAGAAGCTGCTGGCTGCATTCCGCAGGCTTGGCCGCGAGGCCGAGGGCGTGCAACTGCTGCGCGGTTACCTCGCGAGCTATCCTTCGCTGGACCTGCTCATGGTGGTCCACGAGGCGGTGCGCGACACCGAGGGCATGGATGCCGCCCAGGCGCTGCTGCGCGAAGAGCTGCGGCGCACACCCACCCTGATCGGCCTGTCCCGTCTGGTGGACGGCGAGATCGCGGCGGCGCCCGCCGAGCGCCGCCACGACCTGGAACTCATCCGCGGGCTGGTCCAGCAGCACACCCGCAACCTGGCGCTGTACAAGTGCGACCGCTGCGGCTTCCGCGCGCGCCAGTTCTACTGGCATTGCCCGGCCTGCCATCACTGGGAGACCACCACGCCCAGGCGCACCGAGGAGCGCGAGCTGGCCGCCTAGCGGCCGGCGCATCGCCATGGACCATCAGCCGGACGATCCACGCGTCATCGTCGCCCTGGACGTGCCCTCGGCCGGGGATGCGCTGGCACTGGCCGCGCGCCTGCCGGCGGGGCGCTGCCGCCTCAAGGTGGGCAAGGAGCTGTTCGTGTCCGCGGGGCCGGCGCTGGTGGACACGCTGGTGCAACGCGGCCACGGCATCTTCCTCGACCTCAAGTTCCACGACATCCCGAACACGGTGGCGCAGGCCTGCAGCGCCGCCGCGAAGCTCGGCGTGTGGATGGTCAACGTTCACGCCTCCGGCGGCACCCGCATGATGCGCGCCGCCCGCGAGGCGCTGGAGGCCGTTCCGCAGCACCGGCCGAAGCTGATCGCAGTCACCGTGCTCACCAGCCTCGCCGCCGAGGACGTGGACGAGCTGGGCTTCGGCAGGGACCCGGCCTCGCTCGCGCTCCACCTCGCCGCGCTGGCGCGCGACAGCGGGCTGGACGGCGTGGTGTGCTCGGCGCAGGAATCCGCCGCCATGCGCGCGCGCTTCGGCCCGGGCTTCGACCTCGTCACCCCGGGCATCCGCCCGGCGGACGCGGGCAGCGACGACCAGGCCCGCGTGGCCACGCCCGCGGCGGCCATCCGCGCCGGGTCCAGCTACCTGGTGATCGGCAGGCCGATCACCCGAGCGCCCGATCCGGCCGCGGCGCTCGCGGCCATCGAGGCACAGATCGAATCCGCATCGAAAGGGGAAGACAAGTGAGGATCACCGTCATCGGCACGGGCTACGTGGGCCTCGTGTCAGGCGCCTGCCTGGCCGACACCGGCAACGACGTGCTGTGTCTCGACGTGGACGCGGGCAAGATCGAGCGTCTCAAGCGCGGCGAGATTCCCATCTACGAGCCCGGTCTCGAGGGCCTCGTGCGGCGCAATGCCCAGGCCGGTCGGCTGCGCTTCACCACCGACATTCCCGAGAGCGTGGCCCACGGCACGGTGCAGTTCATCGCCGTGGGTACCCCGCCCGACGAGGACGGCTCGGCCGACCTGCGCCACGTGGTGGCGGCGGCGCGCAACATCGGCCGCCACCTCGATCACTACGCCGTGGTGGTGGACAAGTCCACCGTGCCGGTGGGCACCGCGGACAAGGTGCGGGCGGCCATCGCCGACGAACTCGCCAGGCGCGGCTCCTCGCAGGAGTTCGCGGTGGTGTCCAATCCCGAGTTCCTCAAGGAGGGCGCCGCGGTCAACGACTTCCTCAAGCCCGACCGCATCGTGCTCGGCTCGGACGACCCGCGTGCCACCCAGATCATGCGGGCGGTGTACCTGCCGTTCCAGCGCAACCACGAGCGCATGCTGGTGATGGACGTGAAGTCCGCCGAGCTCACCAAGTACGCCGCCAACGCCATGCTGGCCACCCGCATCTCCTTCATGAACGAACTGGCCAACCTCGCCGAGCGCCTCGGTGCCGACATCGAGATGGTGCGCCAGGGCATCGGCTCGGATCCGCGCATCGGCTACCACTTCCTGTACGCGGGCACGGGCTACGGCGGATCGTGCTTCCCCAAGGACGTGCAGGCGCTGCAGCGCACCGCCGGCGACTCCGGCATGGCGCTTCGCATCCTCGACGCGGTGGAGTCGGTCAACGAGGACCAGAAGTCGGTCCTGCTGCACAAGCTCGACCGGCGCTTCGGCGCGAGCGTGAAGGGCATGCGCGTTGCCCTCTGGGGCCTGTCCTTCAAGCCCAACACCGACGACATGCGCGAGGCGCCCAGCCGGGTGATCGTGGAGGGCTTGCTGGCGCGAGGCGCCACGGTGTGCGCCTACGATCCGGTGGCCGAGGAGGAGGCGCGACGGGTGTTCGGCGAGCGGGCCGGGCTGTCCTACGCGGATTCGCCCATGGGGGCCCTGGAGGGCGCGGACCTGCTGATGATCGTCACCGAGTGGAAGGAGTTCCGCAGCCCGGACTTCGAGGCCGTTCGCGGCCGCCTGCGCCATCCGGTGATCCTCGACGGCCGCAACATGTACGACCCGGAGATGGTGCGCTCCTTCGGGATCGACTACGACGCCATCGGCCGGCCCTGAAGGACTTCGGCGCCGGCATGGGGAGGAGAACATGAAACACGCCAGGCCCGACGTGAGCGGCGTGCGCGTGCTGGTGGTGGGCGACGTGATGCTCGACCGCTACTGGTTCGGCGAGGTGAACCGCATCTCGCCGGAGGCGCCGGTGCCCGTGGTGAAGGTGGAGCGCAGCGAGGAGCGCCTCGGCGGAGCGGCCAACGTGGCGCGCAACGCCCGCGCGCTGGGCGCCATGACCACGCTTCTGTCGGTCGTGGGCGACGACGAGGCCGCCACCACCATCGAGCGGCTGCTCTCGGCCGGCGACATCGGGGCCGGCCTGCAGCGCGATCCCCAGGTCACCACCACCATCAAGCTGCGCGTGATCGGCCGGCAGCAGCAGCTGCTTCGAATCGACTTCGAGAATGCCCCGGGCCGCGAGGCCCTGGCCGGAAAGCTGGCCGACTTCGAGCGCAGGCTGCCCCAGAGCGACGTGGTGATCCTGTCCGACTACGGCA
>CAZXJW010000096.1:0-5341 GCA_964641005.1 uncultured Rhodocyclaceae bacterium | reverse complement strand
GCGCACATCGAGCGCATGATCGAGCTCGCGCGCCGCGCAGCCAAGCCCGTGCTGGTGGATCCCAAGGGCGACGACTACGCGCGCTACCGTGGCGCCACGCTTCTCACCCCGAACCGCTCCGAGTTCCGCGAGGTGGCGGGCCGCTGGAGCAGCGAGGCCGAACTCGCCGACAAGGCGCAGAAGCTGCGCCGAGACCTCGGGCTCGAGGCACTGCTGGTCACGCGCAGCGAGGAGGGCATGACGCTGTTCCGCGAGGAAGGCGTGGTGAACGTGCCCACCGTGGCGCGCGAGGTGTTCGACGTGAGCGGCGCCGGTGACACGGTGATCGCCACGCTCGGCGTGATGCTCGCGGCGGGCGAGAGCTTCGAGGCGGCCATGCGCTGGGCCAACCGCGCCGCCGGCATCGTGGTGGGCAAGCTGGGCACCGCCGTGGTCCACCCCGAGGAACTGTTCGGCACCGCCGACTGAAGGAAACCGACATGATCATCGTCACCGGAGCCGCCGGCTTCATCGGCGCCAACCTCGTCAGGGGCCTGAACGACCGCGGCGAGACCGACATCCTGGCCGTTGACAACCTGACCCGCGCTGACAAGTTCCGCAACCTCGCCGACTGCGACATCGCCGACTACTGGGACAAGGAGGCCTTCCTCGATGCCCTGGTGGCGGGCGACTTCGATGGCGAGGTGGACGCCATCCTTCACGAGGGCGCCTGCTCGGACACCATGGGTGCGGACGGGCGCTACATGATGGACAACAACTACCGCTACACCGTCACGCTGCTCGACTGGTGCCAGGCCGAGGGCGTGCGCCTGATCTACGCCTCCTCGGCGGCGGTGTACGGCCCGGGGCCGGAGTTCCGCGAGGCGCGCGAGTGCGAGAACCCGCTCAACGTCTACGGCTACTCCAAGTTCCTCGCCGACCAGGTGGTGCGGCGGCGCTGGGACGAGCTGGGCAGCCAGGTGGTGGGGCTGCGCTACTTCAACGTCTATGGCCCGCGCGAGGCCCACAAGGCGCGCATGGCCTCGGTGGCCTTCCACTGCTTCAACCAGTACCGCGCCGAAGGCAAGGTGAAGCTCTTCGAGGGCAGCGGCGGCTACGGGCCGGGCGAGCAGCGGCGCGACTTCGTCAGCGTCGAGGACGTGGTCGCGGTGAACCTCTGGTTCCTGGACCATCCCGACGTGTCGGGGATCTTCAACCTCGGCACCGGCCGCGCCCAGACCTTCAATGACGTGGCGGTGGCGACCGTCAACGCGCTGCGCGAGGTGGCCGGCGAACCGGCGCTCGACCTCGACTCGCTGCGCGCGCGCGGCCTGCTCGAGTACACCGCCTTCCCGCCGGGGCTCAAGGACAAGTACCAGAGCTACACCCAGGCCGACCTGTCGCTTCTGCGCCGGGCCGGCTACGACGCGCCGTTCCTGACCGTGGAGGAGGGGGTGTCGCGCTACGTGCGCTGGCTGCTCGAGCGCGCGGCATGAGCGCCGCGGACCTCTCGCAGGCGCCCTTGGCGGGGCGCCCGGCGCGAAGGGGGTTCCGGTGAGCCCCATCCGTGCCGCCGACTGGGCGGTCCTGGACGACTTCGTCGGCAACACGCCGCTGGTGCGCCTGAAGCGCCTGCCCGGCGACACCACCAACGTGGTGCTGGGCAAGCTGGAGGGCAACAACCCGGCGGGCTCGGTGAAGGACCGGCCGGCGCTGTCCATGATCCGTGGCGCCGAGGAGCGCGGCGAGGTCCGCCCGGGCGACACGCTCATCGAGCCCACCAGCGGCAACACCGGCATCGCGCTGGCCATGGTGGCGGCCATGCGCGGCTACCGCATGGTGCTGGTCATGCCCGAGGACCTGTCGGTGGAGCGGCGCCAGACCATGGCGGCCTTCGGCGCGTCCTTCGTGCTCACGCCCAAGGCGGGCGGCATGGAGACCGCCCGCGACGTGGCGCTGCAGATGCAGGCCCGCGGCGAGGGGCGCATCCTCGACCAGTTCGCCAACCCCGACAATCCGCTCGCCCACTATCGCGGAACGGCACCGGAGATCTGGCGCGACACCCACGGCACGATCACGCACTTCGTGAGCAGCATGGGCACCACGGGCACCATCATGGGCTGCTCGCGCTTCTTCAAGGAGCAGAACCCCGCCATCCGCATCGTGGGCTGCCAGCCCTCCGACGGATCGCGCATCCCCGGCATCCGCAAGTGGCCCGAGGCCTACCTTCCGCGCATCTACGAGCGCGCGCGGGTCGACGAGGTGGTGGAGGTGAGCCAGGCCGACGCCGAGGAGATGGCGCGGCGCCTCGCCCGCGAGGAGGGCATCTTCTGCGGGCCCTCCGCGGGGGGCGCCACGTGGGCTGCGCTGGAACTGTCGAAGCGCGTGAGCGACGCGGTGATCGTCACGGTCATCTGCGACCGCGGCGACCGCTACCTCTCCACCGGGATCTTCGGCTAGGCTGGCAGGGCCCAGCGCTCCGGCGCGCGCGACAGGGCGGCGAGCATCAGCTCGCGGCGCAGCCCCAACTCCTTGGGCAGGCGGTCGTAGAGGCGGATGAACAGCTCCTCGTGCAGGAGCAGCTCGCGCATCCACTCCTCGCGGTGCAGGGACATGGCGTCGTGGAAGGCCTCCTGCACGGTCTCGGTGAGGCCGTCCCAGACGATCTCCCCGGACGGCGGCATCCAGCCCAGCGGGCTCTGCACCGCGGGCGCGCGGCCGTGGCAGCGGTCCACGATCCACTTGAGCACGCGCATGTTCTCGCCATAGCCCGGCCACAGGAAACGGCCGTCGGCGCTCTTGCGGAACCAGTTCACGCAGAAGATGCGCGGCGCGGCCGTGAGGCTATGGGCCAGGGAAAGCCAGTGGTCGAAGTAG
The DNA here is from genome assembly GCA_964641005.1 of uncultured Rhodocyclaceae bacterium. GTDB lineage: Bacteria > Pseudomonadota > Gammaproteobacteria > Burkholderiales. The sequence continues at coordinate 2,485 of CAZXJW010000096.1, read as the reverse complement.
TCGGCCATGTTGTAGCCGCAGAAGGGCAGCATGGCGAAGGGGTCGCGGCGCACCTCGCCCACCTTCCCCGCGGCCGCGGCGGTGGTCTCCGAGCCCATGGTGGAGGCCAGGTACACGCCGTCGGTCCAGCTGAAGCTCTCCAGCACCAGCGGCATGGTGGTGGAGCGGCGGCCGCCGAACACGAAGGCGGAGATGGGCACGCCGGCCGGGTCCTCCCACGCCGGGTCGATGGACGGGCACTGCGAGGCGGGCACGGTGAAGCGCGCGTTCGGGTGCGCGGCCTTGCGGCCGCAGTCGGGTGTCCACTCCTTGCCCTGCCAGTCCACCAGTCGCGCGGGCGGTGTGTCGGTCATGCCCTCCCACCACACGTCGCCGTCGTCGGTGAGCGCCACGTTGGTGAAGATGCAGTTGGCGCGCAGGGTCTCCATGGCGTTGGGGTTGGAGTGCCAGGAGGTGCCGGGCGCCACGCCGAAGAAGCCGTACTCGGGATTGATCGCCCGCAGCCGTCCCTCGGCGTCGGGCTTGATCCAGGCGATGTCGTCGCCGACGGTGGTGACCTTCCAGCCCTGGAAGGCCGGCGGCGGGATCAGCATGGCGAAGTTGGTCTTGCCGCAGGCGCTGGGGAAGGCAGCGGCCACGTAGGTCTTCTCGCCGGCGGGGGACTCCACGCCCAGGATCAGCATGTGCTCGGCGAGCCAGCCCTGGTCCCGGCCCATGCTCGAGGCAATGCGCAGCGCGAAGCACTTCTTGCCCAGCAGCGCATTGCCGCCGTAGCCGCTGCCGAACGACCAGATCGCCTGCTCCTCGGGGAAGTGGACGATGTACTTGTGCTCGGGGTTGCAGGGCCAGGGCACGTCCGCCTGGCCGGGTGCGAGGGGCATGCCCACCGAATGCAGGCAGGGGACGAAGCTGCCTTCCTCGCCGAGCGCCTCGATGGCGCCGCGGCCCATGCGGGTCATGATGCGCATGGACACGGCCACGTAGGGCGAATCCGTCAGTTCGATGCCGATCTGGGCGATGGGCGAGCCCAGCGGACCCATGCTGAAGGGGACCACGTACAGGGTGCGCCCGCGCATGCAGCCATCGAACAGCCTCACCAGGGTCTTCTTCATGTCCTCCGGCTCGACCCAGTTGTTGGTGGGGCCGGCATCCTGGCGGTGGATGCTGCAGATGAAGGTCCGGTCCTCCACGCGCGCCACGTCGGAGGGATCGGAGCGGGACAGGAAACTGCCGGGGCGCTTCTGGGGATCGAGCGGCAGGAAGGTGCCGGCGGCCACCAGTTCGGCGCACAGCCGGTCGTACTCGGCCTGGGATCCGTCGCACCACACGATGCGTTCGGGCCGGGTCAGGCCCGCCACCTGCGCCACCCAGCGCTTGAGCGCCTCATGGCGCACCCGGGCGGGTGCATTGAGGGGAACGGTCGGGCCGGCGACTTCTTCCAGTTTCATTGGGTGCAATCTCCGAAGCCGCGCGCTCCGGGTGCACGCAGTGAGGGGAGCGCGATGCTATCAAAAAGGCAGACTTCCCGTGAGGCTGCCCCCGTCGGAAGGCCCCGGCGGGATACAATCGCGGCCTTTTGCGGGGGCGACCCTTGACGCCGACCCTGACCTTCGACATCGAGACCATACCCGACGTGGCCGGGCTGCGCCGGCTGCGCGCCATGCCCGCCGACTGGTCCGATGCCCAGGTGGCCGAGGCCGCCTTCGCGGCCCGCCGCGAGGCCACCGGCAGCGACTTCCTGCCCCTGCACCTGCATCGCGTGGTGGCGATCTCCGTGGCGCTGCGCGACCGCGACAGCTTCCGCGTCTGGTCGCTGGGCGAGCCCGGCGATGGGGAAGGGGCGCTCATCCAGCGGTTCTTCGACGGGGTGGAACGCTACACGCCGCAGCTCGTGTCCTGGAACGGTGGCGGCTTCGACCTGCCGGTGCTGCACTACCGCGGCCTGGTGCACGGGGTGAACGCCGCGCGCTACTGGGAGCTCGGCGAGGACGATCGCGAATTCAAGTTCAGCAACTACCTCAGCCGTTACCACACCCGCCACGTGGACCTGATGGACCTGCTGGCGCGCTACCACCCACGTGCCAGCGCGCCCCTGGACGAACTTGCCCAGCTGATCGGGCTGCCGGGCAAGATCGGCCTGGAGGGGGCACGCGTGTGGGGCGCCTGGCAGGAGGGGCGCATCGGCGAGATCCGCGCCTACTGCGAGGCGGACGTTGTGAACACGCACCTGGTGTTCCAGCGCTTCCGGCTGATGCGCGGCCACATCGACATGGACGGATGGAACCGCGAGTCGGCCCTGGTGCGCGATACGCTGGCGAAGCTCCCCGGCGCCCAGTGGCGCGAGTTCCTCGACCAGTGGCCGGCGCCTTGAAGCCCGGTCCGGCGGTCCCTCTGCACATCGAGTCCCTCGATCACGACGGCCAGGGCGTCGCCCACCGCGAGGGCAAGGTGATCTTCGTGGAGGGCGCGCTTCCCGGCGAGGACG
>CAZXJW010000095.1:0-10453 GCA_964641005.1 uncultured Rhodocyclaceae bacterium | reverse complement strand
TCGTCGTCGAAGCTGCTGCTGCCCAGGGCCCGCGGCAGGCGCGCCACGTCGCGTATGGTCACGTGTTCCGGGAACACCGCCTCGCCGAGGCGGCCGAGCAGGAAGGAGGACTTGCGGTAGAGATTGCCGCCGCTGGCGGCGGCGGCGAAGTGCCCGAGCAGCGACGCCGCCACCGGGGCCTCGTAGAGCACGGGAACCTGGGCGGTGGCGGCCTTGCGGCTGCCCAGCCGCGCCACGGCGCGCTCGCCGGCCCGACGGCCAACCGCTTCCGCCGCCTCCAGGTCAGCGGGCGCGCGCGCCATGGTGTACCAGTCGTCGCGCTGCATCTCCTCGCCTTCCTGGCCGATCACGGAACAGGAGATCGAGTGGCGCGATCCGGGATAGCCCGCGGAGAATCCGAGCGAGTTCGCGTACACGAAGCGCGAGGCCTGCGTGGAGACGGTCGCGCCCTCGGTGTTGGTGATCCGCCGGTCCACCGCCAGCGCCGCCGCCTCGCCGGCGCGCGCCTGTTCGATGGCGGCCTCCACCGGCAGGTCCCAGGGATGGTGCAGGTCGAGGTCGGGGAAGTCGGTGGCCAGCAGGTCCGCGTCGGCCAGCCCGGCGAACGGGTCCTCCGCCGTGTGGCGCGCGATGGACACGGCCGCGGCCACGGTGTCACGCAGCGCGCGCGGCGAGAAGTCGGAGGTGGAGGCATGGCCGCGGCGCTGCCCGAGGTAGACCGTGACGCCCACGCCCTTGTCGCGGTTGTACTCGATGGTCTCGACCTCGCCGCGGCGCACGGTCACGGACTGGCCATAGCCCTCGCTCAGGTCGGCCTCGGCGCTGGAGGCGCCCAGTTCGCGGGCGTGGGCGAGCACGTCGGCGGCGAGCGAACGCAGCGTGTCGGCATCGAGGGAAAAGCCGTCGGGCGAGAGATCGGGCATGGGGTGGCGGGCGGGGAAGGAAACGGTGGCCGCGATCGCGGCCTCGGGATCAGCGCCGTATCATAGCAACCATGTCTTCCCCGCCCCGCCGCGCCGCAGCCCCCGAGGATGCGCAGGACCTCTACGACGGCCCGAGCAAGAGCCAGCGCAAGCGCGAATCCACGGCCCTGCAGGACCTCGGCGAGGCGCTCGTGGCGCTGCCACCCGAACGCCTCGAGGCCATCGAGCTGCCCGAGTCGCTGCGCGACGCCATCCGCGAGGCCCAGCGCATCTCCAAGTTCGGCGCCCTGCGCCGCCAGCTGCAGTACGTGGGCCGTCTCATGCGCGACGTGGACCCGGCGCCCATCCGTGCCGCCCTCGATGCGCTGTCGGGCCACTCGCGCGCCCACACCGCCTGGCTGCATCGCCTGGAGCGGCTGCGCGAGCGGCTCGTGGACGACGACCAGGGCTGGGACGAACTCGCCGCCGCGCACGCCCCGGACGAGCTGCAGCGCCTGCGCCAGCTGGCCCGCAACGCCCGCCTGGAGCGCGAGCAGGGCCGTCCGCCGCGTGCCTTCCGCGAGCTCTTCCAGGCGCTGCGCGAGCTGATCCCCGAACCGCAACCCGCGCCGGAACCACCGGCGGCCCGCCATGAGTGAACACGATCCCGCCGTCATCGGCCTGGTGTCCGTGAGCGACCGCGCCTCGCGCGGCGTGTACCGCGACGAGGGCCTGCCCGCGCTGCGCGAGTGGCTCGGCCGAGCCCTGCTCAACCCGGTGCGCTTCGAGGAACGCCTGATCCCGGACGAACGCCCGCTCATCGAGGACGCGCTGCGCGAACTCGTGGACGAGCGCGGCTGCCACCTCGTGCTCACCACCGGCGGCACGGGGCCCGCGCCGCGCGACGTGACGCCCGAGGCCACGCTGGCCATCGGCGACCGGGAGATGCCGGGCTTCGGCGAGCAGATGCGCCAGATCAGCCTGAAGTTCGTGCCCACGGCGATCCTGTCGCGCCAGGTGGCGGTGATCCGCAGGGGCGCGCTGGTGATCAACCTGCCCGGGCAGCCGAAGTCGATCCGCGAGACGCTGGAAGGGCTCAAGGGTGCGGAGGGCGACACGCTGGTGCCGGGCATCTTCGCCGCGGTGCCCTATTGCATCGACCTGATCGGCGGGCCCTACCTGGAGACCCGCGACGAGGTGGTGAAGGCGTTCCGGCCGAAATCCGCGATCCGGCAGAAGCCGGCCGCGGCCTGAGGCACCCTCAGCTGCTGCGCTGCAGGACGCGGTACTCGGCCAGGTCGAAGTCCTGGCCGGCCTCGAGCAGCCGCTTGGGCACCAGCAGGTAGTCGATCTCGTACATGCGCATGCCGTGGCTCTTCTGCGGCGAGAAGGTGCCCAGGCGCATGACCAGCGTGACCTCCATCTTGCCGAGGCTGTTGTCGGCCGCCGAGGGCAGCAGCAGCGCATCCTCCCCCAGCTCGTAGTCGGGATGGATGCGTCCGTCGGGCAGCAGCGGCAGCAGCCGGACGGTGGTGACGCCCTTGGCGAACATCTCGATGCCCACGTAGCGGTTGCTCTGGCCGTCGAGGTTGATGCGCCGGACGATGCCCACGCCCCACGACGCGCCATCCTCGTAGCGCGTGCCCAGCAGCGTGCCGATCTGGAGCCAGTCGGTGCGCGCCGCCGGCGCCATGGCGCCGAAGCCGCCGGTGCTCTCGTTGGCCACCGCCCAGCGATCGATGCGCCGGTCGTCGAAGTCCAGGTCGAGGGCATCGCCCTGCACCGCCGCCAGCACGTCATCGAGGCCATGGACCACGTCGATGCGCTGCTGGGAGGCGGAACGCACCTCCTTGCGCGCCGGCGGCGTGGGCGCCCAGTAGCGCGCCAGGTGGCGGATCACCTCGATCACCGCCTCGGGCGGGTAGTCGCCGCCGAGGTTCACGGCCGAGGGCACGGCGCCATTGGTCTTGATCACGGCCGCGAGCTTCTCGAGTTCGTTGGCGGCGTTGCCAGGGCCGAAGAAGCGCAGGCTCGGCCCCAGGGCGATGCGGTCGGCCAGGCGCGCCGGCGGACGGCTCTCGCCGATGTCGAACCAGAAATGGCAGCCCGTGGCCGCCTGCTTCTGGAGCACGAAGTGCTCGGAGAACTGCGCCACGATGCGCTCAACGATCTCCACCTGCATGGCCGGCAGGCTGTCGGTGGAGGAAACCGACAGCATCAGCACCTTGAGCAGTTCGCGCTGCACGGTGGACTCGCCCCACACCCCCGGATACACGGTGACCTTGCCGGCGGCGAAGCCGCGCGCCTCGGCGACCTGGTACACGCGCCCCACGTCGCCCCAGAAGCGGCTCTCCACGGGGCTGTAGCGGAACAGGCGCCACTTCAGGTGCAGGCCCGCGGCACGCAGCGAACGGGCGCACACGGTGCCCATCTGGGGACGGATGGTGGTGCCGGCCGGGTCGGCCGACTCGTGCATCTCCACCAGCATCCGGTAGGCCGACGAGAGCCGCAGCCAGAAACTGCCCACCACGTGGACGATGCGCGTCTCCATCGCCTTGCCGCCGGTGGCGGCGACGAAATCCTGCGAGAGCTTGCGCTGGAACGGCTTGGCGGCCGAATCCACCTGGTCGATGATCTCGAGAACCCGGGAAGGACGGATCCCGGTGCTCTCGCGCAGCGTCTCGAGGTGGTCGGAGAGCTGCTCCAGGGCCGCCGACGGGTTTGCCGTGGGCAGCGTCTCGATGATGGCCTTGGCCCCCTTGGCGTCGGCCATGGGGTGGTCGGATTGGGACGAGGCGTTCTTCAGCCAGCCGAGCATGATCGGGCGTTGCGTGTTGGTCTTGTGAAGGCAGGCATGGGCAGTATAGCGGGTGGGAAGCAAGAAACCTGCGTGGGCCCCTGCCGTCGCCCCATTCAGGCCTGGGCGCCCGCCGCCGCGGGGCGCTGTGCCTCGGAGTCGGCCTCCCGGGCGGCCGCGCGACCGCGCTCCGGATCGATCCCCTTCAGGATGGCCAGGCCTGCCACGAAGAAGCCACCGGTGACGAGGATCGCCAGCCTGTGGTCGCCACCCGACAGCCAGTTCACCAGTCCGTAGGTGACCGGCCCGAGGATGGACGAGAGCTTCACCGCCAGGCCCCAGAGGCCGAAGAACTCGGCGCGGCGCGAGTCCGGGCTGAGGTAGCCCACCAGGGCGCGGCCCGCCGACTGGCTCGCCCCCAGGCACAGGCCCGCGAGGTTGGCCGCGACCCAGAAGGTCCCCTTCGAGGTGGCCTGCCAGGCCACCAGCACCGTGAGCAGCCAGGCCGCCAGCGTCCAGGCCACGGTTCGCACGTGGCCGAGGCGGTCCTGCCACTGACCGAAGGCGAACGCCCCCAGGCTGGCCGTGACGTTCACCACCAGGATGAGCAGGATGGTGTCGGCGGTGGAGAAGCCCATGGCCTGCTGGGCATAGATGGCGGCCAGTGCGATCACCGTCTGGACGCCTGCCTGGTAGCACAGGATGCAGGCCAGGAAGCGTGCGAGGTCGCGGTAGCGGCGGGCGTGGGAGATCGTGTCCTTCAGGCGGGAGAAGGCACGCGCGTAGGCCACCGAACCCGCCGGCGCGGCGATCGCCCGCTCCCTCATGAACAGGAAGGTGGGAAGGCTCGCCAGGGCGAACAGCGCGGCGGTGATGAGCATGGTCACGGGCACGAACTCGGCGGCGGGCTGGCCCTGGCCCTGGGCCCAGGTCACGTAGGCCAGGCAGGCGCCCAGGCTCACCAGGCCGCCCACGTAGCCGAAGGCCCAGCCCCAGCCGGAGACGCGACCGAGGGCCGAACCCCTTGCCAGCTCCGGCAGGAAGGCGGCAATGAGGTTCTCGCCGGTGCCGAAGAAGAAGTTCGACACCACCAGCGCCGCCACCGCGAAGGCCACCTCCCCCGGCCCCGCGCCGTACAGCGCCGCCGTGCCGGCCACGCAACCCGCGGTGGTGAGGGCGAGCAGCCTCTTCTTGGCGGCGTGGGCGTCGGCCCAGGCGCCGATCAGCGGCGCTGTGAGCACGATGGCGGCGTAGGACACCGACAGCGCCAGTGTCCAGGCCAGCGTCGCCCAGGGGGCGTTGCCCGCCACCACGCCCACGAAATAGGCGTTGAAGATTGCCGTGATCACCACGGTGGTGTAGCCGGAGTTGGCGAAGTCGTAGGCGGCCCAGGAGACCACCTCGCGGGTGCGCACGCCGTCGTTGAAGTTGTCGGTGAGGGCCATGGGTCGGGCGCTTCAGCCCGCGACGAGGCCGGGCAGCCAGTTGGTCAGCGCCGGAAGATAGGTGATCAGGAGCACACCCGCCAGCAGCACGGCGAAGGCGGGCGCGACGGCGCGCATCATCTCCGGCATGGGCCGGCCGAAGCGGTAGGCCGCGAAGATCACGTTCATGCCCACCAGCGGGGTGAGGAAGCCCAGCTCCATGTTGGCGAGGAACATCACGCCCAGGTGCAGCGGGTCGATGCCGAAGGCCGCACCGATGGGCACCAGCAGCGGCACCACCACGATGGTGGCCGAGAACACGTCCATCAGGCAGCCCACCAGCAGCAGGCAGACGTTGAGCACCAGCAGGAACAGCCAGCGCGACTGGATGCTGGACTGGACCCATTCCGTGACCCGGTCGGGCACCTGCGCGTCCACCAGCCAGTTCGTGAGGCCCAGCGCCACGCCCAGGATCAGCAGGATGCCGCCGACCAGCAGCCCGCACTCGGCCAGCACCCGGGGCAGGTCGCGCAGCGGATGCAGGTCGCGGTGCACCCCGGCCGTGATGATGGCGGCATACAGCGCGGTCACGGCCGCAGCCTCCACGGGCGTGGCGAAGCCGCCGAACAGCATGCCCACCGCCACCACGGGCGTGGCCAGTTCCCACTTGGCGTTCCAGAGCGCGGCACGCAGTTCCCGGGCGTCGAAGGCCACGCCGGCGCTCACGCGTCCCCGGGCACGGATGCCCCAGGCGAGCAGCAGGCCCGCCATGAGCAGGCCGGGCAGAAGCGCCGCGAGGAACATGCGGTCCAGGGGCACCCTGGCCACCACGGCGTAGAGGATCAGCGGCAGCGAGGGCGGCAGCAGCACGCCCAGCGAGCCGGCGCTGGTGATCAGGCCGAGCGCATCGCGCTCCCGGTAGCGCGCGCCCAGCAGCAGCGGCAGCAGCAGGCCGCCCAGCGCCAGGATGGTCACGCCGGAGGCGCCCGTGAAGGCCGTGAAGAAGGCGCACACCACCACGGTGACCAGGGCCGGACCCGCCGCGAAGCCGCCGAACAGCGCGCGGAACACCCGGATCAGCCGGTCCGGCGCCCGGCTCTCCGCGAGCAGGTAGCCCGCCGCCGTGAACAGGGGCACCGCGGCGAGGGAGGGATTCACCACCAGCCGGTAGTGGTCCAGGGGCAGCGAGGCGATGGGCAGGTCCTCGCGCCAGAACATCACCAGCGCCACGCCACCGAGCAGCGCGAACACCGGCCCGCCGAGGATGGTGGCCGCCACAACGGCCAGCAGCAAAGGCATGGCCATGGCAGCCGCGGAGGGCGTGGCCCAGGCGAGCCAGGCCACCAGCGCAGCCGTTGCGGCCGCCGCCGCCGCCCGGCCCGCGAGGCCGTCGGCGGCGTGCACCACAAGGCGCGCGAGGATCAGGCCGAAACCCAGCGGCAGCAGCGCCTGGATCGCCCACAGCGGCACCCCGGCCAGGGTGTCGCTGCCCCCCTCGCGCTCGGCACCCACGAACTGGAACGCGGCCACGCACAGGAAGGCAGCCACCACCGCGGCCACCACCGAGGACACCGCGCGCGCGGCGGCGCGAGGGCGCGTCGGCAGCAGGGCGGGCAGCGTCGAGATGGTGAGCAGCCGCCGATCGCGGGCGGCCAGCGCCGGTCCCAGCATTCCCACCGCAAGCACCAGGTGCTGGACGATGGACTGCACGCCGGGGATGCCGGTGGAGAACAGCCGCCGAAGCACGATCTCCAGGACCGGCAGCAGGATCATGGCTGCAAGGCAGGCGGCCACCACGCCGTTCTCGATGCGGTGGGGCCAGGCGCGCGGCAGGCGGCCGCCGAGCGGCACGTGGGCCGCGAGCACCTCCGGGGCGGCGGCCGGAACGGTCGCCCCGCCGGGGCCCATCAGGACTTCTTGCCCTTGCGGTAGTCCTCGAGCGTGCCGCGCACCTCGTCGAACATGTCCGCCGGCACCAGCGTGCCGCGGATGCGCGGCCAGGCGTCGCGGGCGAGCGCGCGCCACTCCTCCTCCACCGCCGCGGAGGGCACGGTGATGCGCACGCCGCGCTTGCGCAGCGCCTCCACCGACTCGAGATCCTCCTGGCGGCCGCGCGCGCGCATCTCCTGGCCGGCCTTCTCCGCGGCACGCTTCATCTCCTCGCGGGCCGCGGGCGACATGGCGTCCCACGCCTTGCGCGTCACCACCGCGGCGCCCACCATGGGCACCCACTTCAGGTCGAGCATGTTGGGCGCGGGTCCGGCGAACTGCCCGGCCAGCGCGAAGAACGGCGCCGCGGGCACGGCGTTGATCAGGCCCGTCTGCAGCCCGGGCAGGATGTCCGCCACCTCGAGGGGCACGGGCTGGTAGCCCATGGACTTGAGCAGGTCCACCTGCTCGGTGCTGCCCGCCCAGGTGAACAGCTTCATGCGCTTGAAGTCCGCCGGCCGCTCGGCCGGCTCCTTCGAGAAATAGCGCACCCAGCCGCCGTCGGCCCACAACAGCGTCACGAAGCCCTTCTCGAGCAGCCGCGCCTCCAGCGCCGGGCGCAGCTTCTCGCGCACGTAGTCCACCTCGGCCCAGTCGCGGAACATCATCGGCACCGTCTGCAGCGCCGTGACCGACCGGTCGATCTCCGCCAGTCCCACCGCCGAGAGCAGCGCGGCATTGAGCTGGCCCACGCGCATGCGCCGCACCATGTCGGCCTCGCCGCCCTGGCTGCCGTCCGCATAGACGACGAAGCTCGAGCCCTCGCCCTGCACCTTGCGCCAGGCCTCGCCCAGTTCCTGCAGGATGCGGTGGTAGGACGAGCCCTTGGGCGCCAGAGTGCCGAGACGGATCTTCATGGCGTCCTGCGCAGCCGCGCGCGTGCCGTGGAACAGGCCGAGGGACGCGAGCGCCGCCAGCAGGGCGCGGCGCTGGCCGAGAGAGGTCATCGGGGGCTCCCTACTCCAGGAAGAGATCGTCGCTTCGGGCGAGCAACCAGCGTGCCCGGTCCTGGAGCACCAGGTTGGCCAGTCGATGGCGGGGCACGGCATCGGCATCGATGGCCAGCGCCGCGCGCAGGGCGCGCTCGAAACCCGCACGGTCCTGGGCCGGCAGCGCCACGCTCTCGGCCCAGGCCACGTGGGGACCGGCCTGGGCGCCGCCGGAGAGCTCGAGTGCCCGGCGATGGCGCGCATCGGCGCGCCGGACGCCTTCCGCGCCGCTGCCCGGACGCACCGGCTCGAGGGAGATCATGAGCGTGGCGAGCGCCCCTTCGTTCCAGCCCTCGTCCAGCGCGACGGCGCGATCGGCCAGGGCCAGCACGGCGGGAAGGTCGGCCACCACGTCGGGGATGGCCTTGGACAGCGCGATCTCCGCCGACCAGGCCGCGGCGGTCCAGTAGAGCATGGGGACGTCCGGGGCGCGGAAGTCCTTCAGCGCCCCCGCCGGATCGGCGCGCAGCCGCGCCGCCACGCCCGGATGCAGCACGTCGAGGCCGCGCAGGCCGTAGCCGCGGGCCCGGCGGTAGAGCCTGCGCGCGCGCTCGGCCTCGGCCGCGAAGGCCTTCACGTCGCGCTCCTCGAGCCGGTCGGCGTCCTGCTGCACGAAGGCGTAGGCGTACTGGGTGAAGCCGCGCGTCGCCGCGAGCAGCAGCTTCGGATTGCGTGGCGAGGCCTCCAGCAGGCCCTCGATGGTCTTGAGGCTGAAGGGCGCGGCGTCGCGCACCAGCCGCGGATCCTCGTCGGAGGCGAAGACGCCGCCACCCTCGGCGATGGCATCGCCGGCACGGTCCAGGGCGAACTGGCGCAGGCTGCAGCCGCCCAGAAGCAGCGGCATCAGCAGGCCCAGCAGGAACAGGCGACACACGGCTCGCCGCGGGGCGGGGCCGGTCGGATCGGGCACGGGGAAGTTCCGGTCGGGAATCGGGCAGCGCCGGATTCTAGCAACCGAAACAGGACGGTTTCGTGTCAGGGCGGCGCGCACGCCGCGGCGCCGCGCGCCAGCAGGTCTTCGATGGCTGCCGGATCGAGGCCCGCTTCGCCCAGCACCTCGCGGGTGTGCGCCCCGAGTGCGGGGCCCGGCCAGCGCGTCGCGCCCGGCGTCTCCGAGAGCTTCGGCACGATGCCCGGCAGCGTCACGCTTGCACCGCCGGGCAGCGCGACGCGCTCGAACATCGCGCGCGCGAGGTACTGCGGGTCGCGGGCGATGTCTGCGATGTCGTAGATGCGGCTGGCGGGCACCTCGGCGGCTTCCAGCACGGCGAGCACCGCCTCGATGGGGCGCGCCCCGGTCCACGCCCCGATCACGCCGTCGATCTCGGCGGTGCGCGCCACCCTGCCCTCGTTGCGCGCGAGCGCCGGATCGTCCGCCAGGTCAGGCCGCCCGATGGCGCGCATGAGCCGGCGGAAGATGCTGTCGGCATTGGCGCCGATCACCACGTAGCGGCCATCGCCGGTGGGATAGGTGTTGGAGGGCACGATGCCCGGCAGCGAGGCGCCGGTGCGTTCACGCACGAAACCCTGGGCGTCGTACTCCGGCAGCAGGCTCTCCATCAGCCCGAACACCGCCTCGTAGAGGGCCACGTCCACCACCTGCCCGCGCCCGCCGGACACCTCCCGGTGACGAAGCGCCGCGAGCGCGCCGAAGGCGCCGTACAGCGCCGCGATGGAATCGCCGATGGAAACCCCCACCCGCACGGGAGGACGGCCCGGCTCGCCCGTGAGATGGCGCAGGCCGCCCATGGCCTCCCCGATGGCGCCGAAGCCGGGACGGTCGCGATAGGGCCCGGTCTGCCCGTAGCCCGACAGGCGCACCATCACCAGGCCGGGATTGAGGGCCGAGAGCCGGTCCCAGCCCAGTCCCCAGCCCTCGAGCGTGCCGGGGCGGAAATTCTCCACCACCACATCCACGCCCGCCGCGATGCGGCGCACGGCCTCCTGCGCCGCCGGATCCTTGAGGTTGAGCGCCACCGAGCGCTTGTTGCGTGCCTGGGCGAACCACCACAGCGAGGTGCCCTGGTGCATGCGCCGCCAGCTGCGCAGGGGATCGCCGCCATCGGGCGACTCCACCTTGATGACCTCGGCACCGAACTCCGCGAGCAGCCGGGTGCAGAACGGGCCGGCGATCAGGGTGCCCATCTCCAGCACGCGCACGCCGGCCAGCGGCCCGGCAGCAGAAGGATCGACGCTCACGCCTGTGGAACCGGTGCAGGCCGGGCCGCTGCTTCGACAGGCATGGACATCGGCAGGAAGGACTCCGGACCGTGAGGAAGGAAACGGCCGAAGACCGTAGCACGCGTCGGGTCACCGGACAAGGCGCGTCGCGGACGGGCCTGCGCCCCGGAC
>CAZXJW010000094.1:9766-10460 GCA_964641005.1 uncultured Rhodocyclaceae bacterium | reverse complement strand
AACTCAAGCCCGAGGTGGCCTCCCTCAACATGGGGTCGATGAACTTCGGGCTCTACGAGATGCTGAACCGCTACAAGGACTTCAAGTACGACTGGGAGAAGCCCTACCTGGCGGGTTCGGACGACCGCATCTTCAAGAACACCTTCAAGGACATCGCCCACATCCTGGAGTCCTGCAGCGGCAACGGCACGCGCTTCGAGATCGAGTGCTACGACATCGGCCACCTCTACACGGCCGCCCACTTCCTCGACCGCGGCCTGGTGAAGCCGCCGCTGTTCATCCAGAGCGTGTTCGGCCTGCGCGGCGGCATCGGCCCGCACCCCGAGGACGTGATGCACATGAAGCGCACCGCCGACCGGCTGTTCGGCGCCGACTACCAGTGGTCGGTGCTGGGTGCGGGCGCCAACCAGATGTACGTGGCCACCCAGTCCGCGGTCATGGGCGGCAACGTGCGCGTGGGCCTGGAGGACAGCCTGTGGATCGGCCGCGGCAGGCTGGCCGAGAGCAACGCCCAGCAGGTGGCCAAGATCCGCCGCATCCTCGAGGAACTCGGCCTGGAGGTGGCCACGCCCGACGACGCCCGTGCCATCCTCAAGCTCAAGGGTGGCGCCAACGTGGCGTTCTGAGCGTGCGCACCCATCGCATCGCCGCCATTCCCGGCGATCTCGAGGGCGCGACGGTCTATGAAGTCGGG
>CAZXJW010000094.1:5308-9756 GCA_964641005.1 uncultured Rhodocyclaceae bacterium | reverse complement strand
GCCGCCATCCCCGGAGACGGCATCGGCACCGAGGTCATCGCCGCGGGCATCGAGGTGCTCCAGGCGCTGGCCGCCGCCGACGGCGGCTTCGCGCTCGAGTTCGAGCACTTTCCCTGGGGCAGCGCGTACTTCCTGGCCCACGGCCGGATGATGGACGAGGATGGCCTCGAGCGCCTGAAGGCCTTCGACGCCATCTTCTTCGGTGCCGTGGGCTCCCTGGAGGTGCCCGACCACGTGTCGCTGTGGGGGCTGCGCCTGGCCATCTGCCAGGGATTCGACCAGTACGCCAACGTGCGGCCGACCCGTGTGCTGCCCGGGATCGATCCGCCGCTGCGCCTGGCGAACCCCGCCGACATCGACTGGGTGATCGTGCGCGAGAACTCGGAGGGCGAGTACTCGGGCCAGGGCGGGCGTTCCCACCGCGGCCTGCCGGAGGAGGTGGCCACCGAGGTGTCGATCTTCACCCGCGCCGGCGTGGAGCGCATCCACCGCTTCGCCTTCGAACTGGCCCGCGGCCGCCCGCGCCGCCGGCTCACCCTGGTGACCAAGTCCAACGCCCAGCGCCATGGCATGGTGCTGTGGGACGAGGTGTTCGCCGAGGTGGCACGCGACTTTCCCGAAGTGTCCACCGACAAGGTGCTGGTGGATGCCGCCACCCAGCGCATGGTGCTCAAGCCCGCGTCCCTGGACGTGATGGTGGCCACCAACCTGCATGCCGACATCCTGTCCGACCTCGCGGCCGCCCTCTCCGGCAGCCTGGGGATCGCCCCCACGGCCAACCTCGACCCCCGGCGGCGCTTCCCGTCCATGTTCGAGCCCATCCACGGCTCGGCCTGGGACATCCAGGGCAGGGGCATCGCCAATCCCGTGGCCACCTTCTGGACGGCGGCCATGATGCTCGAGCACCTTGGCGAGGCCCGCGCGGCGCGGCGGCTCATGGCGGCGGTGGAGGCCGCCACGGCCGCCCGGGTGTTCACCCCCGACCTGGGCGGCGCCGCCCGGACGGCGGACGTCACCCGCGCGGTGGTGGAGGCGCTGAGCAGGCCGGCCCACGCCTGAGTTCGCCCGCCGCGCGGGCACCGCGACCCGCCCCGGTGTAGCGTCGCTCCTTTGCGCCATTGGCGCGGATGCCGCATTGCGCCAGAATCGGCCTGTCAATGCCCCCGCACCCTCCGGGAGTTCGTCCATGGATCACAAGGAAGGCCAACTCCAGCTCGAGGCCACCGCCCGCGCCGCCGAACGCGGCGGGGTGAGCGGCTTCGAGCGCAAGCTCCTGCTGCGGCTCCTGGAGGCCGCCGGCAATCCACCCATCGGCGTCTCGCTGTGGACCGGCGAGGAGATCGCCCCGGGCCCCGGCACTCCGATCGCGCGCCTGGTCATCCACGACCGCGGCGCCCTGCTGCGCATGGTGGTCAACCCCGAGCTCTACACCGGCGATGACTATGCCGCCGGCAAGGTGGACATCGAGGGCGACCTGATCGGCTGCCTCGAGACCATCTACAAGGGCCTGGACAGCCTTCCCGAGCGCTCCTTCAAGGCGCGCCTGCTGCGCTGGATGAACAAGCCCCGCGCCAACACCCTGTCCGGCTCGAAGGCCAACATCCACCACCACTACGACCTGGGCAACGAGTTCTACCGTCTCTGGCTCGACTCGGCACGCATGCAGTACACCTGTGCCTACTACGCACGCCCCGACTACACGCTCGAGCAGGCCCAGATCGCCAAGCTCGACCACGTGGCGCGCAAGCTGCAGCTGAAGCCCGGCCAGGTGGTCTACGAGGCCGGCTGCGGCTGGGGCGGACTCGCCCGGCACTTCGCCGCCAACTACGGGGTGACGGTACGCGCCTTCAACATCTCCGAGGAGCAGGTGAAGTTCGCCCGCGAGCAGGCGAAGCGCGAGGGCCTCGAGGGCCGCGTGGAGTACGTGCTCGACGACTATCGCAACATGAGCGGGCGCTGCGACGTGTTCGTGTCGGTGGGCATGCTCGAGCACGTGGGCGTGGACAACTACCCGGTGCTGGGCGACGTGATCGACCGCGTGCTCGCACCCGATGGCCGCGGGCTGATCCACTCCATCGGCCGCAACCGCCCCGCCCCCATGAACGCGTGGATCGAGAAGCGCATCTTCCCCGGCGCCTACCCGGCCAGCCTGGCGGAGATGATGCGCATCTTCGAGGGCCACGAGTTCTCGGTGCTGGACGTGGAGAACATCCGGCTGCACTACGCCCGCACGCTCGCCCACTGGCTGGAGCGCTTCGAGGCCAACGCCGACTCCGTGCGCGGCATGTACGACGAACGCTTCGTGCGAACCTGGCGGCTGTACCTGGCAGGCTCGGAGGCCTCCTTCCTGATGGGTGCGCTGCAGCTGTTCCAGATCGTGTTCGCGCGGCCCCGCGACAACGGCGTCCCCATGACCCGCGCACACCTGTACGGACACTGACATGCAGCGCTGCGAAGTCCTCGTGGTGGGCGGCGGCCCTGCCGGCTCCACCTGCGCCTGGCGCCTGCGTGAAGCCGGCATCGACGTGATGGTGCTCGACAAGCGGCCTTTCCCACGCGACAAGATCTGCGCCGGCTGGGTGACCCCCGCAGTGGTGAAGGAACTGCAGCTCGACCTGGACGACTACCGGGCGGGTGGACGCACCTTCCAGCCCATCACGGGCTTCCGCACCGGCATCATCGGTGCGAAGGTGGTGAACACCACCTACGACGAAGCGGTGAGCTACGGGATCCGCCGCTACGAGTTCGACGCCTACCTGCTGGCGCGCGCCGGCGCCCGGCTGGCCGAACCCGCGCCGCTCAAGTCCATGGAGCGCGGCGCGGACGGCTGGATCGTCAACGGCGCGATCGAGGCGCGCCTCGTGGTGGGTGCCGGCGGCCATTTCTGCCCGGTGGCGCGCCACATCGGCGCCCAGCTCGGCCAGTCCGAGACCGTGGTGGCCGCCCAGGAGGTGGAGTTCCCGCTCACGGAGGCCCAGCAGCGCGACTGCGCCGCCACCGGCGAGGTCCCCGAGCTCTATTTCTGCGCCGACCTGAAGGGCTACGGCTGGGTGTTCCGCAAGGGCGGCTACCTCAACGTCGGACTGGGCCGCGAGGACAACCACAAGCTCGCCGAGCACGTGGCGGCCTTCGTGCGCTGGCTCAAGGCCGAGGGCCGCGTGCCATCGGACATGCCCGAGAAGCTCGGCGGGCATGCCTACCTCCTCTACAACCACGCACCGCGCCCCTTCCTGGGCGACCGTGCCCTGCTGGTCGGCGACGCCGCCGGGCTTGCCTACCCTCAGAGCGGCGAAGGCATCCGGCCGGCGGTGGAATCGGCCCTCATGGCCTCCGAGGTGATCGTGCAGGCGGCCGGCGACTACTCCGCGCCGCGGCTGGCGCCCTACGCCACGCGCATGGAGCAGCGCTTCGGCTCCCGAATGACGAAGTCCGCCACCGACTACCTGCCCGAGGGCCTGAAGCGGTTCCTGGGCACGAAGCTCATGGGCAGCGGGTGGTTCGCGCGCAACGTGGTGATCGACAGCTGGTTCCTCCACGCCTCCACGCCGGCCCTCGAGGTGGCGTGACGCGGCGCGCGAGATCAGGCCGGCCCGCCCCGCGAGCGCCCGCGACACCGGCAACCTTTCCATGACGGAGAGCCTGCAGCACATCCTGGTGGTGGACGACGACCGCCGCCTGCGCGACCTGCTCGACCAGTACCTCGCCTCGCAGGGCTTTGCCGTGCAGGCCGTCCCCGACGGCGCCGGCATGGACCGGGCCCTGGCCAGCGGCGGGGTGGATCTCGTGGTGCTCGACCTCATGCTGCCGGGCGAGGACGGCATGGCCATCTGCCGGCGGCTGCGTGCCCGCGGCGACCGCATCCCGGTGATCATGCTCACCGCCAAAGGCGACGACGCCGACCGCATCGAGGGCCTGGACAGCGGTGCGGACGACTACCTCGCCAAGCCCTTCAATCCGCGCGAACTGGTCGCCCGCATCCACGCCGTGCTGCGCAGGGGCGCGGCAGCCTCGCCACCCGGAGCGCCCCTCGAGCACGATGCGGAAGTGCGTTTCGGACGCTTCGTGCTCAACCTCGGCACGCGCATGCTCACCCGCGAGGGCGAACCGGTGGCGCTCACCACGGGCGAGTTCGCGCTGCTCAAGGCCATGGCCACCCATCCCGGCACCACGCTGTCGCGCGAGCGCCTGATGGAACTGGCTCGCGGCCGCGAGATCGGGCTGCTCGACCGCACCATCGACGTGCAGGTGTCGCGCCTGCGCAAGCTCATCGAGGACGACCCCTCCCGCCCGCGCTTCCTCCAGACGGTGTGGGGCCACGGCTACGTCTTCGTGCCCGGCGGGGGCTGAGCCGTGGGCCGGCGCATTCCGCTGCCGCGGCTGCTGCCGCGCTCGCTGCTGGCCCGCTCGGTGCTGCTCATCTCGGTGATCCTGATCGCGAGCCAGCTTGC
>CAZXJW010000094.1:0-5298 GCA_964641005.1 uncultured Rhodocyclaceae bacterium | reverse complement strand
TGCCTGGATCGAGTTCACCCGGCTGTCGGCCGAGCGCAGCCAGTCCGAACAGATCGCCTCCAACGTGGCCTCGGTGCTCAACACCGTGGCCGTGGCCCTGGAGACGATGCCCGCGGCGTCGCGCCGCAAGTTCATCGAGAAGCTGCCAGGGGCGATGCAGAACGTTCGCCTGCTGCCCGCCACCACCTGGGACGTGGACGAGGTGGCCGTGCCCCAGTCGCCGCTGCTGGCACCCATCGGCGAGCAGCTCAGGCGCCGGGGCGGCGATGCCCAGGTGATCGCCGTGCTCGAGGACGCCGACCGGGCACTGTGGGTCAAGCTGAAGGTGAAGAACCAGGCGTGGTGGGTGGTGTTCCCTGCCGACGCCTTCGGGCTGGGCCCGGCCGCGGCCTGGGTCGGGTGGAGCGTGGTGAGCCTGGTGCTGGCCCTGGTGGGCGGCCTCGCGCTGATGCTGCGGGTGAACCGGCCGCTGCGCGCCCTCACCGACGCCGCCGCCGACATCGCCGCGGGAAAGAGCCCGCCGGTCCTTCCCGAGCGCGGCCCTTCCGAGATCCGCACCCTTTCGCAGGCCTTCAACCGCATGAGCAACGCGCTGCGGCAGCAGGAGTCCAACCGCGCGGTGCTGCTGGCGGGCGTGTCCCACGACCTGCGCACGCCGCTGTCGCGGCTGCGACTGGGGCTGGAGATGAGCAGCGCCCGGCTCGATCCCGCCGTGCGCGAGGGGATGCAGGCGGACATCGAGGGCATGGACGGCATCATCAACCAGTTCCTCGACTTCGCGCGCGACGCCGCCGCCGAGCTTCCGCAGGCACGCGCCGACCTCAACGCCCTGGTGGAGACGCTGGTGGACCGCTATCGCCGGCGCGGCCAGCCCGTGGAGGCCCACCTCGCCGAGCTCCCGCCGCTCAACCTCAAGCCCATGGCCGTGCAGCGCATGATCACCAACCTGGTGGACAACGCGCTGCGCTACGGCACCGGACCGGTGGAGATCGAGACCGGCCGCGAGGGGTCCATGGCGGTGCTCAAGGTGCTCGACCGCGGCCCCGGCATTCCGGAGCAGGAGGTGGAGCGGGTCATGCAGCCCTTCACCCGCCTGGAACAGGCACGCAGCGACGTGCAGGGCGCGGGGCTGGGGCTCGCCATCGTGGACCGCGTGGCGCGCATGCACGGCGGCGAGGTGCGTCTCGCGCCGCGCAGCGGCGGCGGCCTGGAGGCGCGGGTGGAACTGCCCGTGGCCGGCTGAGAGGCCGCGGCCGGCCGACCGCCGGCGCGCAGGGTCACTTCACGTGGTCCGGACGCTTCGGCTCGAAGCGCAGGGACAGAGAGTTCAGGCAGTAGCGCAGGCCCGAGGGCGGCGGACCGTCGGGGAACACGTGGCCCAGGTGGGCATCGCAGCGCGCGCAGGTCACCTCGGTGCGCACCATGCCGTGGGAAAGGTCGCGGTGGTTCTCCACGTGGGAGGCGTCCACGGGCCCGGTGAAGCTCGGCCAGCCGGTGCCCGAGTCGAACTTGGTGGTGGCGCCGAACAGCGGCAGGTCGCAGCACACGCAGTGGTAGATGCCGTCCTCGTGGTTGTCCCAGAACGCACCGCAGAACGGCCGCTCCGTGCCCTGCCGCCGGGTGACGTGGAACTGCTCGGGCGTGAGCTGGGCACGCCACTGCTCGTCGGTCTTGCGGATCTTCTCCATGTCTCTTCCCGTCGTCGTCCGGAACGCCGTCGTGCGGCGTTCCTGGCAAGTCACCCGTCACGCCCTGCTTCGAGCGCGAAGCGCGCCAGCGGTTCGTAGCCGGCGCCCTCGGGCGCGAGGTGCGAGCGTACCAGCACCCAGTCCCGTACCGGCCAGTCCAGCGGCACGATGCCGTCCTCGTCCATCCGGCCGCGCGCCTTGCGCAGCACCGTGACGTGGGGCCTGAAGGCACGCTGCTCGAGCGCGAAGCCGAGCGACTCGACCCACAGCGACAGGCGCGCCTGGAGCGCCGCGAGCGGTGCCGGAATCTCGGAGGGCGCGAGCCAGCCGATGCCGCCGTGCGGCCACGCGCCGCAGCGGTCGAGCCTCAGGTCGAAGCGCGGTGCCGTCACCGACGGGGGCGGTGCCGCGAGGCGCGCGAGATCGGCCGCGTCCACATCCCCGAGGAAGACGAGCGTGAGATGCAGGGTGGACGCCAGGCTCGCCCGGCCGCCAAGGGCAGCCTCGAGGCGTGCCGCGTGGCCGGCCATGCGGGCGGCCAGGGCCGCCGGTGGCCACAGCGCGTAGAAGACGCGGGCGCGGGCAGTGCCCGCACTGGCCTCAGCCACGAGCGAGCAGCGCCACCGCCTCCGCCGCAATGCCCTCGCCGCGGCCGGTGAAGCCGAGCCGCTCGGTGGTCTTCGCCTTCACGTTGACCTGCGACGGCGCGAGCCCGAGGTCGGCGGCGATGTTGGCCACCATGGAGGGGATGTGCGGCGCCATGCGCGGCGCCTGGGCGACGATGGTGCAGTCCACGTTCGCCACGGCCCAGCCGGCCGCTGCCACCATCCCCGCGGCGGCGCGCAGCAGATGGCGGCTGTCGGCGCCCGCCCACGCCGGATCGGTATCCGGGAAGTGGCGGCCGATGTCGCCCAGCGCCGCGGCGCCCAGCAGCGCGTCGGTGATGGCGTGCAGCAGCACGTCCGCGTCCGAGTGCCCGAGCAGGCCGCGCTCGTGCGGGATGGTCACGCCTCCGAACACCAGTGCGCGTCCCGGCACCAGCGCGTGCACGTCGAAGCCCTGGCCGACGCGAAACGCCGTCACGGCCGGGCTCCAGCGGCGGCCAGGATGAGTTCCGCCAGCGCCGCGTCGCGGCCCCAGGTCACCTTCAGGTTGGTCACGTCTCCCTCCACGAGCAGCGGCTGCAGGCCAAGCGCCTCGACGGCGGAGGCCTCGTCGGTGACCGCCGCCAGGTCGGCCGATTCGAGTGCCCGGCGCAGCACGCCGAGCCGGAACATCTGCGGGGTCTGCGCCTGCCACAGGCCGGAGCGGTCCACGGTGCGCACGATGCGTCCGCCCGCATCGGCGGCCTTCAGCGTGTCGGCCACCCGCAACGCGAGCAGGCCGCCAACGGCGTCGGCCAGCACGGCGTCCAGGAGGCGATCGAGCAGGGCCGCAGTGATGCAGGGCCGCGCGGCGTCGTGCACCAGCACCCAGTCCGATCCGGCGGCCTCGCCGGCCAGTACCCGCAGGCCGTTGCGCACCGACTCGGCCCGCGAGGCGCCACCCACGCGCAGCGCGCGCACCGACCCGGGCAGTCCGGCGCCCATCTCCGGTTCGAACAGCGTGTCGTCCGGCGAGAGCACCACGTGGATGCCGTGGATGCGCGGGCTCGCCGCCAGCGCGTCGAGCGTGTGGCGCAGCAGCGGCCTCCCCGCCAGGGGCAGGTACTGCTTGGGGCGCGCATGCCCGAGGCGGCTGCCGCTGCCGGCGGCGGGCACGAGCGCGTGCAGGCGCGGGGTGGAGTGCGCGGTGTCGGTCAAGGTGCGCCGATTATCCCGCAACGCGCGCCGCCACGAATCCACCACGGATGCGGGGTCTATAATCCGCGCCCTTTTCCCCGCCCCGCCTCGCGCAGTTTCCCCCTCCCGTGACTCGACCGATCCTCGCCGCCCCGGCCCCCGGCCAGCGCAGCGCCGCGGCCCCGCTGGCCGGCTCGGCCGATGCGCTCGCGCTCGCGCGGCTGGCCGCGGCGGCGCGCCCGCTGGCCATCGTCACTGCCGACGCCACCGACGCCCAGCGCCTGCTGGAGGAGATGCGCTGGTTCGCGCCGTCGCTCGCGGTGCACCTGCTACCGGACTGGGAGACGCTGCCCTACGACAGCTTCTCGCCCCACCAGGACCTGGTCTCCGAACGCCTCGAGACGCTGCACCTGCTCACCCGCGGCACCGCCGACGCGGTGATCGTGCCGGTGACCACGGCACTGCTGCGGCTCCCGCCGCGCGAGTACCTGGCCGCCTACACCTTCTTCTTCCGCCAGGGCGAACGACTGGACGCGGAGCGCTTCCGCGCCCAGCTCGCCATGGCCGGCTACAGCCACGTGTCGCAGGTGGTGGCGCCCGGCGAATTCAGCTTCCGCGGCGGGCTGATCGACCTGTTCCCCATGGGCTCCACCCTGCCCTACCGCATCGACCTTCTCGACGACGAGATCGAGTCGATCCGCACCTTCGACGTGGACACCCAGCGCTCCATCTACCAGGTGCGCGAGGTGCGGCTGCTGCCGGCGCGCGAGTTCCCCATGGACGAGGCCGGGCGCACCCTGTTCCGGCGCCGCTTCCGCGAGGAGTTCGAGGGCGACCCCTCGAAACGCAGGGTCTACAAGGACGTGGGCAACGGCGTGGCGCCAGCGGGCGTCGAGTACTACCTGCCGCTGTTCTTCGAGCACACCGCGGTGCTCGGCGACTACCTCGGCGAGTCGGCGACGGTGGTGCTGCACGGCGACGTGGCCGGCGCGCTGAGGGCCTTCTGGGCCGACACGCAGTCACGCTACAACCTGCTGCGCGGCGACGCCAATCATCCGCTGCTGCCCCCCGCCGCGTTGTACCTGCGCGAGGACGAGTTCTTCGGCATGGTGAAGCCCTTCGCCCGTGTGGAACTGCCGCGGGCGCTGACGGCCACGGCGGCGGACTCGCCCGCCCCGGCACTGCCGCCGCTGGCGGTGGACCGCCGCGCCCAGGACCCGCTCGCCGCCCTGCGGGCCTTCGCGGCGGGGTTCGCGGGACGCGTGCTGCTGGCGGCGGAGAGCCCGGGCCGGCGCGAGACCATGCTCGAGTTCCTGGGCGAGCACGGCCTCGTGCCCGGGCTGGCCGAGGCCTTCGAGGACTTCACGCGCGCTCCCGCGCCGCTGATGCTGTGCGTCGCCCCGCTCGCCGAGGGCTTCACCCTGCCGGCCGAGGGCCTCGCGGTGGTCACCGAGACCGAGCTCTACGCCGCCAGCGCGCGCCGCCGCGGCGGTCGCGACCGGGAGCGGCGCACCTCCGCCGAGAACGTGCTGCGCGACCTCTCCGAGGTCAAGGTGGGCGACCCGGTGGTGCACGAGACCCACGGCATCGGCCGCTACCTCGGCCTCGAGTCCATGGACCACGGCGACGGCCCGGCGGAGTTCCTGCTGCTCGAGTACGAGGGCGGCGACAGGCTCTACGTGCCCGTGTCGCAGCTGCAGCTCATCAGCCGCTACGCCGGCGTGTCGCCCGAGAACGCGCCGCTGCACAAGCTCGGCAGCGGCGACTGGCAGAAGGCGCGCCGCCGCGCCGCGAAGCAGGTGCGCGACACGGCGGCCGAGCTGCTGCAC
>CAZXJW010000093.1:0-10662 GCA_964641005.1 uncultured Rhodocyclaceae bacterium | reverse complement strand
ATGGAGGTCTCCTGGGTTCCGGTTGGAAAGCTACGAATGCCAGTCGGCCGCTGCCATCGTCCCCGCCCAGAAGGCGAGGTCGTGGTTGGGCCAGAGTTCGGCGCGCTCGGCGGCGGCCAGGCGCTTGAGCTTGCGGATGCTGTCGATGGCCATGTCCTCGCGCTCGCGCCAGCACAGGCCCGGGGCGACCTCGTGCTCGAGGTTCTCGGTGAGGTCGGCGGCGTCGCCGCACAGCAGCACCGGATGGCCGCGGGGCAGCTCCACCATCAGCGACATGTGCCCGGCGGTGTGGCCTGGCGTGGCGATGGCGTGCACGCCCGGCGCCACGGCGTACTCGCCGTGCTGTTCGCGGAAGCGGTGACCGCCGGTGAAGTCCTCGGGGAAGTAGCCCGCGTCCTCGCGGGCGCGCGCGGCGGCCAGTTCGTCGGCGTGCACGTGCACTTCGCAACCGACCACGTCGCACAGGCCGCCGGCGTGGTCGAAGTGCAGGTGGCCGAGGAACACCACGTCGATGTCGGCCGCCGTGAGGCCCAGCCGCGCGAAGTGCGACGGCAGGCGCTGGTCCTCCGACATGTCGGGCGCGCCGAAGGGGAACACCGCCGGGTCGTAGTGGCGGGCGCGCTTCGCGGGGTCGGCGATCTTGGCGTAGTCGCAGCCCACGTCGTAGAGGATGCGGCCGTTGGGCGTCTCGATCAGGTAGGCGAGGATGGGCGCCTGGATGATCACGCCCGCGCCGCGGTGACGCGTGGACAGCGTCTTCTCGTAGCGGTGCGTTCCCGTGAGCAGGGCGCGGATGCGGTTGGCCATGGCCTAGAGCGAATCCAGGAACCCGGCCACCTCGGCGGCGCTGGCCACCTGGCCGAACAGGCCCCCTTCCACGCCGATCATGCGCAGCGCCGCGTCGTGCAGGTCGGGATAGGCCGAGGCGCAGGCGTCGCCCACGGTGATGCAGCGGAAGCCCCGGTCCACGGCGCTGCGCAGCGTGGAGGACACGCACACCTCGGTGGTCACGCCGCAGATCACCAGCGAGCGGATGCCGCGCATGGTGAGCATGGCGCCCAGCGCCGTGGCCTCGAAGGCGCTGAAGCCCGGCTTGTCGATCACCAGCTCGCCTTCCACGGGCGCGAGCTCGTCCACGATGCCGGTGCCGTGCTCGCCGCGGATCAGCAGCCGGCCCAGCGGCCCGGGCGAGCCCACCGGCGCGCCCGTGCGGCGGGTGGCCACCATGAACTCGGGCGGCACGTCCGACAGGTCGGGCGCGTTGGCCTCGCGGGTGTGGACCACCAGCAGGCCGGCTTCGCGGGCGGCGCGCAGCAGCAGCTTCACGCCCGGGATCGCCTTGCGCAGCAGCTCGATGTCCAGGCCGGCCCTGGCGGCGTAGCCGCGCGGGTCGAGGAAGTCGCGCTGCATGTCGATCACCATCAGCGCGGTGGACTGCCAGTCGAAGGAAACGCTCATGGGGGCTCCGTGCGGAACAGGGCCAGGCAGTCGGCCGCGAGCACTCCGCCCTCGAGAACGAGCGGCTCCGCCGTTGCGGCGTTCATCACCGTGATCGGCACGGTCACCTCGCGCTGCGAGGGCACCACCGACGCCACCTCGGCCATGGTGCAGCCGTAGACGATGCGCGACACCCGCGCGAGCCACGCGGCCGTGAAGCACATGGCGCAGGGCTCGGTGGTGGCGTAGAGGGTGCACCCCGACAGGTCGGGGCCGCGCGCGGTGCAGGCGGCGCGCACAGCTTCGATCTCGGAGTGCCGGCTCATGTCGCGCAGGCCGTTGACGCGGTCGTGGGCGCGCGACACCTCGCGGCCGCCGGCGTCGACGATGACGGCCCCGAAGGGCGGCTCGCCCTCGGCGAGGCCGGTGCGCGCCTCGTCCATGGCGGCGCGCATCCAGGCAAGGTCCGCGACGCTCGCCATGTCAGGGCGCCACGAGGGCAGGCACGAGCAGCGTCTCGGGCTTCACGGGCCGTCCTCCCAGGCCACGCGCCGCGATGAACACCGCCACGCGCTTCATGGAGTCGTAGGCGGGGCCGGGCTTCTCGGCGGTGCCGAACAACGCGCGGTTCTCCGCCAGGCCGTACACCGTGTCTCCGGCGAGCATGTCCGCCACCTCGGCGGGCGAGACCTTGAGCCATTTCGCCAGCGCCGCGTGGGAATCCTTCGGCTTCGCTGCCAGATACGCATGGCCCGCGTCGATGCCGCGCAGCAGCCGGGCCAGCAGCGGGCCCTTGCTTGCCAGCACGTCCCTGCGCACCACCACGGCATCGAGGATGAGGTTGGGCGTGTCTGCGCTGCTGAACACCACCTTGCCGCCCGCGCCCTTCGCCTTGGTGACCCAGGGCTCCCAGGTCACCGCCGCGTCCACCCTGCCGGCGAGCAGCGCGGCGCCGGCGTCCTCTGCGTTGAAGTTCACCAGCTGCGCCTCCTCGGGCTTGACGCCACCGCGCTCGAGCGCGGCGAGCAGCAGCATGTGGTTCACCTCGTCGAGGGTCACGGCGATCCTCTTTCCCCTGAGCTGCGCGGGGCTGTCGATGCCCTTCGCGGCCACGATGGCATCGGCGCCGTTGGAGGTGTCCAGCAGGTAGATGGCCACCAGGTCGTCGTTGCCCTTCGCGGACATGAGCGCGAGGTTGAACAGCGTGGTGAAGGCCACGTCCAGGTGGCCTGAGACGAGCGGCGCGAGCGTGTCGCCGGGCCCGGGGAAGGCCACCGTCTTCACCTCCAGGCCTTGCTTGCGGAACAGCCCCTTGTCGCGGGCCACCATGGCAGCGGCGTAGCCGATCCAGGCGTCGTGGCCGATGCGCAGCCGGTCGGCCGCCTGGGCGGTGGCGGCCGTGGCGGTGGTGGCGAGCAGCAGCAGGGTGGCGAGCAGTCGTTTCATGGTGTGTCTCCAGGAGCGGTTCAGCCGAATTCCTTGCGCACCGCCGCCGAGATGCGGTCGGTGACCTCCTCCACCAGCCAGTCGCCCTTGTCCTTCGTGGCGGCGCGCGCCGAGGACAGCACGCCGGAGGGCGGCACCAGGTGGGTGTAGGGCGGGAAGGTCTCGTACTCGGGGAAGTGCGCCGGACCGTCGTCGGGGATGCGGTCCAGGCGCACCAGGTCGGGGTGGTAGTGCAGCATCATCGAGGTCTCCAGGACCGCGGCGTGCTCCAGCGCGAAGCCGGGGAAGCCCTCGGGGAACACCTTGCCCAGGGTGCTGGCGGTCATGAAGTCCCAGTACTCCAGCCGCATCACGCGCAGCGGCGGCGTGGGGCCGAGCTCGCGCATGGCCAGCTCGATGCCCTCGATCAGGAACCAGGTGTTCTCGTAGTGGCCGTTGCACAGCACCACGCCACGCACGCCGTGGCGCGCGAACTCGCGGATGGTGTCGCGCACGTTGCCGACGAGGGTGGCGGCATCCAGGCTGGTGGTGCCGCAGAAGTGCTGCCCGCCGCCGCACTTCACCTGGGACTTGTAGCCGTAGGACAGCGCCGGGGCCACGATGCCGCCCACGCGGCGGGCCACGCCCGCGGCCACTTCGTGGGCGAGGATGTGGTCGGTTCCGAGCGGCAGGTGGGGGCCGTGCTGCTCGGTGGCGCCGCAGGGCAGGAACACCACGGCGCCATCGCCGCGCACGCGCTGCTCGTAGGTGGTCCAGTCCAGGCGGTTCATCAGGATCTCGCTCATGCGGGGCTTCCTCGTTCGGGTACGTGGGAGGTGTGCAGGGCCTCGAGCAGCGCGGCGGCCACGATCAGGGCGGCGCCGAACCATCCGATCGGGTCGAGGCGTTCGCCGGCGATGGCCATGGCGGTCACCACGGCCGCCACCAGCTCGAAGATGAGCAGCACGCCGGCGCGCCCGGCTTCTAGGTGGGTGATGCCGTAGGCCTGCGTGAACATGGCGGCGGTGAGCCAGAGCAGGGCGAAGAGCACCAGTTCCAGCGCGAGCCGGGCGCCGATGGGCGGGAAGGCGTGGTCCACCAGCGGGATCAGCGCGCCGCCCACCACCGCGCAACCGGCGAACACCACCACCGCCTTCACCGGCACGGGCACCTCGGAGGCGGCGCGCGCGCACAGGTTCGAGGCGGCGAACAGCAGCCCGGCGAGCACGGCGAGGACGTCGAAGAGCCGCGGCGGGCCGGCGAGCGCCATGGGGCCGCCCAGCACCAGCACCGCGCCAGCCACGGCCATGGCCACCGCCAGCAGCCGCAGGCGCGTGAGGGCCTCGCCCAGGAACACCCGGGCGCCGAGCACCGCCCAGACGGGGATGAGGTAGAACAGCAGCATCACGCGCGTGACCTCGCCGAACATCAGGCCCGTGACCCAGCAGGCGTTGGACAGTCCCGACAGCACGCCCATGAGCAGCAGCAGGCGGCGGCTGCCCCACCAGCGCGGGCGCGTGCGCAGCAGCCAGGGCAGAGCCAGCACTCCGATCAGGCCGTAGGTGCACAGCGTCAGCGTGAGCCCGGTCAGGCCGGCGGCGGCGAAGTGCTTGAGCGGCATCCAGGTGGTGCCCCACAGCGTGCCGCTGAACAGCAGCGCCAGCACGGCGGCGCGGTGGGTTGCGGCCGGGGTCACGGCACGGTGAGGAAGGACACGCCGTGGGCGCCGACGAAACCGTCGGCGCGGCGCGCCCCTTCGCCCACGTCGCCGTAGCCGTCGTCGAACACCCGCCGAACGCGGTTGCGGTGGAAGGTGCGCAGCAGCTCGGACAGCGGCATCAGTTCGCGCGGGCTGCCGGCGAACAGCTCGGCGTGCAGCGCGGGCAGGCGGTACCAGGGCACGGCGGCGCGTTCGTGGTGGGCGTTGTGATAGCCGAAGTTGAGCGTGAGCAGGTTGAGCCACGGATGGCGCACCGACACCACGTTGGAGAAGGTGTTGGCCTGCTCGTAGTCGCGGTCGCGGCCGTCCATGGGCACGGGGTCGTTCTCGCCGGTGAAGATCTGCTCGAAGGTGTGGTGGAAGGCGTCGAAGAAGTTCAGGGTCGTGAGCAGCAGCCAGTATGCCGCGCCGTAGAGCAGCAGCGCCACCGGCGACAGGGCGAACAGCAGCGCGAACAGCGCGAGCCGCGTGGCGGCCACCACCAGCACGCGGGTGCGGCGGTGGCGTTCCGCGGCGCGGGTGAAGGGGCGCACCACGAGCTGGAAGTGCATGATCAGCTCCACCGCGGGCACGTAGGCCCACTCCAGCGCCTGCACCAGCCGGCGCAGCACGGGGTGGCGTCGCAGCGGCGCCTTGTAGTCGAACACGGTCACGTCGGCACGGTCGCGATGGTGGCGGATGTGCATGTGGCGGATGCGATCGAAGGCGCAGTAGGCGGCCCCGCAGATCCAGCCCATCAGCTCGCCCACGCGCCGGTTGTGGACCTGGCTGCGGAACAGGGTGTAGTGGGCCGCCTCGTGGATGAGGTAGGCGGCGATCACCATGGTGTGGGCGGTGAGCAGCACGCCGGGGAGGCGCAGCCACCAGCTGTCCGCCACCAGCAACGCGAGGCCGGCCACGTGGCCCAGGGTGGCGTAGCCGATGGCGAGCGAGTTGGGGAGCGCGCCTTCGCGCTCGCGCCACAGCGAGGGGGTGGGTTGCGGGGTGGTGTCGGTCATGTCCGGTTCCAGTCGGGCTACATGTGCGCGCCGCCGTTGGGCCCAAGCACCTGGCCGTGGAAGAAGCTGGCGGCGTCCGAGGCCAGGAACACGGCGGCGGCGGCGATCTCCTCGGGGCGGCCCACGCGTCCGGCGGGGATGGCCTGTTCCTTCGCCAGCACCTCGTGGCTCATGTGCTCCAGTGACAGCATGGGCGTGTCCACCGGCCCCGGCGCGATGGCGTTGACGCGGATCGCGGGCGCGAACTCGCGCGCCAGCGACTTCGTGAGCCCCATCACGCCGGCCTTGGCGGCGCAGTAGGGCGCGTAGTTCTCGCGGCCCAGGTGGCCCAGCTCCGAGGCGATGTTGATCACCGTGCCACGGCCGCGCGCGGCCATGCCGCGCAGCGCCTCGCGGCAGCAGATGAACACGCCCTTGAGGTCCGTGCCCACCACGAAGTCCCAGTCGGCGTCGGTGGTGGCGAGCAGCGGCTTCTCCTGGATCACGCCCGCGCAGCACACCAGGATGTCCAGAGGGCCCAGGCCGGACTCGGCGACGCCCATCATGGCGACCACCGCAGCGCTGTCGGTGACATCCGCCTCGACGGCCAGCGCGCGGCCGCCGCGTGCCCGGATCTCCGCCACCACCGCCTCGGCCGCCGGCGCGGCGCGCAGGTGATTCACCGCCACCCTCGCTCCGGCTTGCGCATAAGCCAGCGCGATCGCCCGCCCGATGCCCGTGGCCGCCCCCGTCACCAGCGCCACCCGCCCCGCCAGCACGCCGCTCACCCACAACCCCCCTGCCGAAAAACCCCTTGCGAAGGTGATTTCAGGGGACGCCCTTGCCGAAAAACCCCTTGCGAAGGGGATTTGACGGACTTGACGGCGGGAAAACCCCTTCGCAAGGGGTTTTGGGGGAAGGGGTTCAGGGGCATCAGTGCATCACCTCGCCGTGGCTGGCCACGAGGGACTGGCCGGTGAGGGCGGCGGCGTCGCGGCTGGCGAGGAACAGGTAGACGCCGGCGATGTCGGCGGGCTCGAGCAGGCGGGGCACGGCCTGGGCGGCGAGGATGTCCCGGAGCACGGCGTCCTCGGGTCGGCCCTGGTCGCGCGCCATGGCGGCGAGCGAGCGCAGGGAGGCCTCGGTGCGCACCCAGCCGGGGCACACGGCGTTGACGCGGATGCCGCGCGGCGCCAGCTCGCGGGCGAGCGAGCGGGTGACGCCCAGGACCGCGTGCTTGCTGGCCACGTAGGCGGAGAAGCCGCCCACGGCCGTGTGGCCCCAGATGGAGGACTGGTTGACGATGCTCGCGCCCGGCTCCATCAGCGGCAGCAGCGCGCGGGTGGCGCGCACCATGGAGAACACGTTGTTGTCGATCAGCCACTGCCAGCGCGCCATGGCGTCGGGCGCCGCGTCGTCGATGGGCGTGGGGTACTCCGTGCCGGCGTTGTTCACCAGCACGCCCACGCGACCCAGGCGGCCGGCGATGCGCCGCGCCAGCGAGGACACGTCCGCATCGTCGTTGAGGTCCGCGGCGAAGGCCTCGGCGCCCAGTGCCTCGGCGGCCTGCTGCACGCGCGCGGCGTCTCGATCCACCACCGCGAGCTTCGCGCCCTGGGCGGCGAAGGCCTCGGCGATGCCCCGGCCGATGCCCGCGGCCGCGCCGGTCACCACCACGGGAACGCCTTCGAGGTCGTAGCGGGGCATGGCTGCGAAGGGGCCGTGCCCCGTTCACACCGCCGTGAGGAAGGACACGCCGTAGGCGCCCAGGAAGCGCTCGGCCTTGCCCGGCCCCTGGCCCACCTCGCCGTAGTCCTCGGAGCTGATGCGCTTCACCCGGTCGCGGTGGTAGCCGCGCAGCAGCTCCGCCATGGGGATCACCTGGCCGTAGCCCTCGCCGTAGAGCTCGCGGTGCAGGCGCGGCAGGTCATGCCAGGGCACGATGGGCCGCTCGTGATGGGCGTTGTGGTAGGAGAAATTGAGCAGCAGCACGTTGAGCCAGGGATGGGCCAGCGACACCAGGTTGCTGTAGGTGTTGGCCTGCTCGTACTCGCGGTCGCGGACCTTGTCGCCGGGCACCGGCGCGCCGTCCTCGAGCACGGCGAAGGCGTCGTAGGTGTGCTGGTAGGCATCGGTGAAGCGCAGCACGTGCACCATGAGGATCCACGCCACGGCGTAGAGCAGCAACGCCTTCACGGACACCCATGCCAGCAGACCGAAGAGCGTCGCGCGCACGGCCATCACGGCCAGCAGCCGCGGCCGCTCCGCCGCGCGCTCGCGCTTGAGGAAGGGCAGCAGCATCACGTAGCCGTGCATGATGAACTCGATGGCCGGCACGTAGGCCCACTCGAGCGCGTTCACAACCCGGCCCACCCAGCGCGGCGAGCGCTCCAGGAAGGCCTTGTAGTCGAAGGTGAGCACGTCGGCGCGGTCAAGGTGGTGGCGCATGTGCTTGCGCCGCAGCGCGTCGAAGCTGGCGTAGCAGGCCCCCGTGAGCCAGGTCATCACCACGCCCCAGCGCTGGTTGGCCTCGGGCGAGCGGAAGATGGAGTGGTGCGCGAACTCGTGGATGTAGTAGGCCGCGAACACCAGCGCGTGCGCGGTGAGCAGCACGCCCGCGAGGTTCGCCCACCACGGGCCGGCGGCCATGAGCGCGATGCCAAGCGGCCAGCCGAGCAGCGTCCAGCCCAGGGCCAGGATGTTGGGAAGCGCCCCGTGGGGCGAGCGGAACGGCGATGCGGAGCGGGTGTTCATGTCAGGCGTCTTCCGGAGATCCGGCCGGCGCACGCCCGTGCGCCGGCCCGGCGAGGCGGGGCGCGGCCCGTCACTTCATCATGGCGCGCGCGATGGAATCGTCGTAGGTGTCCTCGGTCCTCGGGATCGACTTGATCTCGCCCTTGGCCTTGAGGATCTTCGAGATCACCGCGCCACTGGTGTGCAGCGAGGTGGTCTCCTTGCTCCTGTCGAACACCTTGGGGAACTCCGCCAGCGTCGGGTTGTAGATGGCCGGCAGCTGCTCGAGCACCTCCTTGTCGGAGATCCCCATCACCTTGCCGATCAGCTTCGCGGCCTCGGCCGGGCTCTTCTTCATGTACTCCAGCCCGTCCACGTAGCCCTGGATGAGGGCCTTCACGATGGCCGGGTTCTTCCGGATGTACTCCGCCTTGAACACCAGCACGTCGGTGATCAGGCCCGGCGCGTCCTTGCTGGAGTAGAGCACCTTGAACTTCGAGCCGCCGCCCATGGCGGTGATCTCGGAGACGCTGGGCTCGTAGGTGACGCCCACCTTGACGCTTCCGGAGGCCATGGCTGCGGGCACGCCCTCGGGGCTCATGTTCACCGGCTTCACGTCCTTCTCCGTGAGGCCGTTGCTCTGCAGGGCGTAGGAGAGCAGGAAGTCCGAGGGCGACAGCGGGTTGAAGGCGACCTTCTGCCCCTTGAGCTGCTTCACCGAGGTGATGTCGACGGTGGTGACGATGGCATCGCCGCCGTTGGAGTAGTCGATGGGCTGCACCACGCGCATGGTGGAGCCCTTGGCCACCGAGCTCACCACCTGGTCGTAGGTGATCATGCCGCCGTCCACCGAGCCGCCGGTGACCGCGGGCGGGATCAGTGCCGGGTCGTTGAAGATCTGCATGGTCACCTTCACGCCCGACTTCTTGAACAGGTCGAGCTGGTCGGCCACGTAGAAGGGGCCGTAGCCGATCCAGATCACCGTGCCGATCTTCGTCGTGCCGGCGGCGAATGCGCTGGCGGACGCCAGGAAAAAGAAGAGGGCGCCCAGGGCGCCCTTGAAGGAGGAGGAGATGAAGATGAAGCAGGAAGCACGGAGGGCAGTCGCGAGGCGCATCGGAAGCTCCTGGTGGGGCAAGTGGTCTGGTCGAGCAGTTTCGCTCTCCCGGGCTTTTGTCCCTCCGTGGAGCCTGCGTCGACCTGCAGGCCGGGCGGCTCTCGGACCAGCATCCGCAGGCATCGCGGACCGGAACCCTAGCCACCCTGACGAAGCTCCGCGAAGTGCTGGTCGCGAAACCGCTCACCGTCTGCCCTCTCTTTCGCAAGCGCGGTGCCAGGCAGCGGGGAATTCGCGCGGATCGTTGACTGGCGCGGATCTCCGCGTGATCGGGCGGTGGTGCGGGCCGCCCCGCAGGCGCCCGGCACGGGGTGGATGCGCACCGTGGTGAGGCGCGCAGGCGCGCCGCCGCGCCGCCGCGCCGCTTTGGTGCCACGCTCTGTGGCACACTCGGGCCATCACGAACACTCCCCGGACCCGCCCATGTCCACGCTGACCCCCGCCGACGAGATCGCCCTGCTGCGCGGCGAGATCGAGATCCTCATGAACGAACGCGAGCAGCTGCTGCTCACCGTGGGCGCGGCCTCGGTGCTGGTGGCCAACCTGCAGGCCGACGCGCTGCCCGAGTCCGCGCTGGACGCCGGTGACATCCTCGCCGAGTCGCTCAACGGTCTTCCCGAGGAACTTCTGCACGAGGCGCTGGAACGCGTGCGCCCGCTGGTGGAGCGCGATCTCGCGCAGGCCGGCGGCGGTGACGACGACGCGTCCTGAGGCGCGGCTCGAGTAGTCCGGACGGCACGCCCGGAAACGGTGCGCGGGCCGGTTCCTCCGCCCGCTCGCGGTGCACGGCGGCCCGTTCGCCTGCCACGCGCTGCGCCTGCAGTGGATTCCGCATGCGTCGTTTTCCCCATTGAATCCGGGCGCTTCGCGTGTTGCGCGGCGTGCCTTCCATCACCATCGGCACGGATCGTGCGGAATGCCCCTCGCCGCCGGGTGGCAATGCCGTTGGCATGTCACGCCGGCCGCGTTCGCACAGATCAAAGGGGATCACTGCATGAATCGCAAACAATTCCTCGGCACGCTGTTGGGTGCCGCCCTGGCCGCCTCCGGCCTCGTGTCGGCGCCGGCGATGGCCCAGGAGACCATCAAGGTGGGCATCCTGCATTCGCTGTCCGGGACCATGGCCATCAGCGAGACCGCGCTGAAGAACACGGCGCTCATGGCCATCGAGGAGATCAACGCCAAGGGTGGCGTGCTGGGCAAGAAGCTCGAGCCCGTGGTGGTGGACCCGGCCTCCAACTGGCCGCTGTTCG
>CAZXJW010000092.1:9339-10779 GCA_964641005.1 uncultured Rhodocyclaceae bacterium | reverse complement strand
TGGCGCGGCCCGATTCCGCCGCCCACGAGAGGGAAACCGTGAACCCCAAGACTCCAAGCCCGTCCGCCGCGCGCGCGTGGCCCGAGCGCAACCTGCTGCGCGCCGGCCTCGGCCTGCTCGCACTCATGCCCTGGGCCATCGTGCTGGCCGGTGCCGGATCGCTTGCGGCGGTGCTCGGTGCCGTGGCCACCTCCGCCACGGCCGTCGCGCTGGCCCTCTGGTTCGAACGACGGGTCCTCGGGCCGCTGGCAAGCACCCGTGACTACCTCGAGACCCTGGCTGGCGACCGTGCCGACCTGTGCGCGCGGCCGCAGATCGCGCCCGGTGGCCTGGCCGGGGACCTCGCCCACGCCGCCGCCCGCTTCGCCGACCGCGTGCGCGGCATGGTCACCGACACCCGCGAGATGAGCGTGGGCATCGCCGTGGGTGCCACCCGCACCGCCAGCCTGATGCAGGGCACCGCCGGCAGTGCGCGGCGGCAGGGCGAACTCACCGACGTGATCTTCAACGCCAGCAACGAGGTGACCGCCGCCATGGGGACGGTGAGCGGCAACGCCCGCGCCATGGCCGGCGCAACGGGCGGGCACCTGGAGGTGGCGCGCAGTTCCTACGAGGAACTGCTGGCCGGAGTGGACCGCATCCAGGGCATCAGCGAGCGGCTGTCCGCCTTCACGGGCACGGTCCAGGAACTGGCCGCCACTTCGCGCTCGATCCGCGAGATCGGCATGCTCATCAACGACATCTCGGACCAGACCAACCTGCTGGCGCTCAACGCCGCCATCGAGGCGGCGCGGGCCGGCGAGGTCGGGCGCGGGTTCGCTGTGGTAGCCGACGAGGTGCGCAAGCTCGCCGAGAAGGTGAAGTCCGCCACCGGCGTGATCGCCGAGTCCACCGCCAGCATGATCAAGCTCGTGGAGAACACGGTGGTGGAGACGCAGCAGATCAACGAGGATGCGCGCCGCACCCGCCAGGTGGTGGAGGATTCGGCCGGACGCTTCGAGGGCATGGTGCGGGATTTCGGCACCATGAACGCCCAGCTCGGCGAGATCTCGGTGGCCGTGTCCCAGCTCGAGCGGACCCACGCCGACATCCACGCCAAGGTGGAGGGCATCCACGACCTGTCCGGCGACGTGGCGCGCCGCATGGACGAATCCATGGGCCAGTCGCGCGAGCTGCGCGAGGCCGCCGAGCGCGTGCAGGGCCTGGTGTCGCGCTTTCGCCTCGGCAACAGCGCCTTCGACCGCGTCTACTCCGTCACCGAGTCCTATCGCGACCGCATCGAGGCCTGGCTCTCCGGGCAGGCCGAGCGCGGCCTCGACCTGTTCGATGGGGACTACCAGCCCATTCCCGGCGCCGATCCGCCCAAGTTCCGCACCTGCTACGACGGGCAGATCGAGGCGGGGCTGCGCGGGTTCCTCGACGGCATCCTCGGCGAGATGG
>CAZXJW010000092.1:0-9329 GCA_964641005.1 uncultured Rhodocyclaceae bacterium | reverse complement strand
GCGCTACGGCTTCTGCGTGGACGTGAACGGCTACGCGCCTTCCCACAACACCAAGTACTCGCAGGCGCCCACCGGGGAGCGCGAGCACGACCTGCGGCACTGCCGCGTCAAGCGCAAGTTCGACGACGACACCGGCCTGCGCGCCGCGCGCAGCGAAGCCGATTCGCTGCTCCAGTCCTACATGCGCGACACGGGCGAACTGCTCGACGACCTCTCCATGCCCATCCGGATCGCCGGCCGCCACTGGGGCGCCCTGCGGGTGGGCTTCGAGCCTGCGCTGCTGCTCCGGGATTGACGCAGGCATCGCCGGCGCCATCCTGACGACCCGGCGCCGGGCCGGTAACATCGGGGCCGTCCCAACGGTCCCCTTGGCCGCGCATGCGCACCGCCTTCGTCTCGCATCCCGACTGCCTCCGCCATGACATGGGCGCCCATCATCCGGAGTGCCCTGCGCGGCTCGGGGCGGTGGAGGACCGGCTCATCGCCTCGGGGCTGATGCCCGGGCTCGATCCCCACGAGGCGCCGCTGGCGGATGCGTCGCAGCTCGAGCGCGTGCACAGCGCCTCCTACGTGGCTTCGCTGGCCGAGGCTGCCCCGGCCAGCGGCATCGTCCACCTCGACCCCGACACGGCCATGAATCCCCACACCCACCGGGCGGCGCTGCGGGCCGCGGGGGCGGCGGTTCGCGCCACCGACCTCGTGGCCACGGGTGGCGCGGCCACGGCCTTCTGCAACATCCGCCCGCCGGGGCACCATGCCGAGCGCGGCAGGGCCATGGGCTTCTGCTTCTTCAACAACGTGGCGGTGGCTGCGGCCCATGCCCTCGAGCATCACGGGCTCGAGCGCGTCGCCATCGTGGACTTCGACGTGCACCACGGCAACGGTACCGAGGACATCTTCCGCGACGATCCCCGCGTGCTGATGGTGTCCACCTTCCAGCACCCGTTCTACCCCTACAGCGGCGTGGAGGGGCGCTCGGAGCGCATGGTCAACGTGCCGCTGGCGGCCTACAGCACCGGGCGGCAGTTCCGCGAGGCGGTCACCGCCCACTGGCTGCCGGCGCTCGAGGCGTTTCGTCCGCAGATGCTGTTCGTGTCGGCGGGCTTCGACGCCCACCGCGACGATGACATGGCCTCCCTCGGCCTGGTGGAGGCTGACTACGCCTGGGTCACGGAGCGCCTCGTGGAGGTCGCCGGGCGCCACGCCGGGGGTCGCATCGTGTCGGTGCTCGAAGGCGGCTACGAGCTGCAGGCCCTGGGACGCAGCGCCGCCGTGCACATCCGCGCGCTCGCCGGGCTCTAGGCGCCGTGCTTCCTCAGGCCGACCCGGGCTCCACCACCAGCGCCGCGGCCACCTTGCGTCCCTCGGCCAGCAGGATGTTGTAGGTACGGCAGGCGGCGCGGGTGTCCATGACCTCCACGCCGATGCGCCGCGCGGCCAGCCCCGCCGTGAGCCGTGGATGCAGCAGGTGCATGCGCGCTCCGGTGCCCACCAGCAGGATCTCCAGGGGCAGCGGCTCGATCTGCGCGAAGCTCTCCTCGGCCACCTCGGCGGCCGAGTTCGGCGCCCAGGGATCGATCAGCCGGTCGGGCAGTACCACGAGGCTGCGGGTGTGGCGGCGCTGGTTCACCAGCACGTAGCCCTCGCCGTAGCCGGAGAAGGCGTTCAGTCCGTCGAAGCGGTCGAGGTGCAGTTTCACGGCGTGCGGCGCGGGTTTGCCGGTGGCGGATAAGGTCCCGTAACATTAGCACTTTCGGGTTTCCCGACCGGCGCCGCGACGGGCGGCGCGGGGCGATGCCCGGCAAACGGCCAAGGTTCGATCCCGTGCACGAGGTCCCGCGCATCACGCGCCTGCCTCCCTACGTGTTCAACATCACCGGGGAGCTCAAGATGGCGGCGCGCCGGCGCGGCGAGGACATCATCGACCTGTCCATGGGCAACCCCGACGGTCCCACGCCGCCACACATCGTCGAGAAGCTGGTGGAGACCGCGCAGCGCGGCGACACCCACGGCTACTCGGTGTCCAAGGGCGTGCCGCGGCTGCGTCGGGCCATCGCCCAGTGGTACCAGCGCCGCTTCGGCGTGGACATCGACCCCGACCACGAGGCGATCGTCACCATCGGCTCCAAGGAGGGCCTCGCCCACCTGATGCTCGCCACCCTCGACCGTGGCGACACGGTGCTTGTGCCCAATCCGAGCTACCCGATCCACATCTACGGCGCCATCATCGCCGGCGCGGACATCCGCTCGGTGCGGATGACGCCGGGCACCGATTTCTTCGAGGAACTCGAGCGCGCCATCCGCGAGTCCTTCCCGAAGCCCAAGATGATGATCCTCGGCTTCCCCAGCAATCCCACTGCGCGCTGCGTGGACCTGTCGTTCTTCGAGCGCGTGGTGGCGCTCGCCCGCCAGCACGGCATCCTGGTGGTCCACGACCTGGCCTATGCCGACATCACCTTCGACGGCTTCGTGGCGCCGTCGATCATGCAGGTGCCCGGCGCGCGCGACGTGGCGGTGGAGTTCTTCACCATGTCCAAGAGCTACAACATGGCCGGCTGGCGGGTGGGCTTCATGGTGGGCAACCGCGAACTGGTGGCGGCGCTGGCGCGCATCAAGAGCTACCACGACTACGGCACCTTCACGCCCATCCAGGTGGCAGCCATCGTGGCGCTGGAAGGGCCGCAGGACTGCGTGGAGGAGATCCGCGCCACCTACCAGAAGCGCCGTGACGTGATGGTGCGCGGGCTGCACGAGGCGGGGTGGATGGTGGAGAACCCCAAGGCCTCCATGTACATCTGGGCCGAGATCCCCGAGTACTACCGGCCGCTGGGCTCGCTCGAGTTCGCCAAGAAGCTGCTCGCCGAGGCCAGGGTGGCCGTCTCGCCCGGCATCGGCTTCGGCGACTACGGCGACACCCACGTGCGCTTCGCCCTCATCGAGAACGAGGCGCGCACCCGCCAGGCGCTGCGCGGCATCAAGGACATGTTCCGCAAGGACGGGCTGCTGCCGCGCGCGGCGGCCGCTTGAGGCTCACCGGCGGCGGGCCTGCGGGCGCCGCCACCTCTTCTTCCAGGAATCCGTTTTCATGACACCCATCCGCGTCGGCCTGCTCGGCATCGGCACCGTGGGCGGCGGCACCTTCAGGGTGCTGGCCCGCAACCAGGAGGAGATCACCCGGCGCGCCGGCCGGGGCATCCGCATCGAGGCCGTGGCCGACAAGGACGTGGAACGCGCCCGCGGGATCGTCGGCGACGCGGCCCGCGTCACGGACGACGCCTTCGCGCTGGTGCGCGATCCGTCCATCGACATCGTGGTCGAGCTGATCGGCGGCTACACGGTTGCGAAGCAGCTGATCCTCGAGGCCATCGCCCACGGCAAGCACGTGGTCACGGCCAACAAGGCGCTGCTCGCGCTGCACGGCAACGAGATCTTCACCCGCGCCCAGGAGAAGGGCGTGATGGTGGCCTTCGAGGCGGCCGTGGCCGGCGGCATCCCCATCATCAAGGCGCTGCGCGAGGGCCTCACGGCCAACCGCATCCAGTGGATCGCGGGGATCATCAACGGCACCTCCAACTTCATCCTCTCGGAGATGCGCGACAAGGGCCTGTCCTTCGACGCGGTGCTCAAGGAGGCCCAGCGCCTGGGCTACGCCGAGGCCGACCCCACCTTCGACATCGAGGGCATCGACGCCGCCCACAAGCTCACCATCATGTCGGCCATCGCCTTCGGCATCCCCATGCAGTTCGACCGCGCCTACACGGAGGGAATCTCCGGACTCACGCGCGAGGACATCCGCTACGCCGAGGAACTGGGCTACCGCATCAAGCTGCTGGGCATCACCCGGCGCACCGACAAGGGCATCGAGCTTCGGGTGCACCCCACGCTGATCCCCGCCCGGCGCCTGATCGCCAACGTGGAGGGCGTGATGAACGCGGTGCTGGTGAAGGGCGATGCCGTGGGTGCCACGCTCTACTACGGCGCCGGCGCCGGTTCCGAGCCCACCGCCTCGGCGGTGGTGGCCGACCTGGTGGACGTGACGCGCATGCACACCGCCGACCCCGAGCACCGCGTGCCGCACCTCGCCTTCCAGCCCGACCGGCTCGCCGACATCCCGATCCTGCCCATGGAGGCGGTGCAGACCTGCTACTACCTGCGGCTTCGGGCACTCGACCGCCCGGGCGTGCTGGCCGACATCACCCGCATCCTGGCCGACCATGCCATCTCCATCGACGCCATGGTCCAGAAGGAACCGGCCGAGGGCGCCAACCAGGCCGAGATCATCCTGCTCACCCACCTCACGCTCGAGAAGAGCATCAACGAGGCCATCGCACGCATCGAGGGCTTGCCCAGCGTGGTGGGGCAGGTGGTGCGCATCCGCCAGGAAGACCTGAGCTGATGGAGTACGTCTCCACCCGTGGCGCGGCGCGCGAGGCGCCGCGCGGTTTCCGCGACATCCTGCTGGCGGGCCTGGCCGACGACGGCGGTCTTTACGTGCCGCTGTCCTATCCGCACGTGACCCATGCCCAGCT
The DNA here is from genome assembly GCA_964641005.1 of uncultured Rhodocyclaceae bacterium. GTDB lineage: Bacteria > Pseudomonadota > Gammaproteobacteria > Burkholderiales. The sequence continues at coordinate 4,800 of CAZXJW010000092.1, read as the reverse complement.
CGAGGCCTGGCGCGTGCTTCCGTACGCGGACCTGGCCTTCGAGGTGCTCTCGCGCTTCGCCACCGACATCCCGGGGGAGGAACTGCGCGCGCTTTGCCGGCGCACCTACACCGCGGAGGCCTTCGGCAACGGGCGCGACCCGTCCAGGGCGGCGGATATCGCCCCGCTGCGGCCCCTGGGCGAGGAGGGCGGCACGACGCTCGCGCTGCTCGAGCTGTCCAACGGGCCCACGCTCGCCTTCAAGGACATGGCCATGCAGCTGCTCGGCCAGCTGTTCGAGCACGTCCTCGGGGCCACGGGCGCCGAGCTCAACATCCTGGGCGCCACCTCCGGCGACACCGGCAGCGCCGCGGAGTACGCCATGCGCGGGCGGCGCGGTCTGCGGGTGTTCATGCTCACGCCCCACGGCCGGATGAGCCCCTTCCAGGCGGCCCAGATGTACAGCCTGCAGGACCCGAACATCTTCAACCTGGCGGTGCAGGGCGTGTTCGACGACTGCCAGGACATGGTCAAGGCCGTGTCGGGCGACGCGGCCTTCAAGGAGCGCCAGCGCATCGGGGCGGTGAATTCCATCAACTGGGCGCGCGTGGTCGCCCAGGTGGTCTACTACTTCAAGGGATACCTGGCGGCGGCGCCGCGGGTGGGGGATCCGGTGTCCTTCACCGTGCCCTCGGGCAACTTCGGCAACATCTGCGCGGGTCACATCGCCCGCATGATGGGGCTGCCGATCCGCGCGCTGGTGTGCGCCACCAACGAGAACGATGTTCTGGACGAGTTCTTCCGCACCGGCACCTACCGGGTGCGAGGCTCGGCGGACACCTTCCAGACCAGTTCCCCGTCCATGGACATCTCCAAGGCGAGCAACCTCGAGCGCTTCGTCCACGACGTGGTGGGCGCGGATCCCGCGCGGCTCGCGGCGCTGTGGCGCGCGGTGGACGAGCGCGGCGGCTTCACCCTCGATGCAGCCACCATGGCGGCGGTACGCGAGCGCTTCGGATTCCGCTCCGGCCGCAGTTCCCACGCCCATCGCCTCGACACCATCCGCGACGTGGACCGGCGCTACGGGGTGGTCATCGACACCCATACCGCCGATGGCGTGAAGGTGGCGCGCGAGCACCTCGAGCCGGGCGTGCCCATGGTGGTGCTCGAGACCGCCCAGCCCGCGAAGTTCACGGAAACCGTGGAGGAGGCGCTCGGCCACCCGGCGCCGCGGCCGCCGGCCTTCGTGGGCATCGAGAAGCTCCCGCAGCGTTTCACGGTGATTCCGGCGGACGTGGCGGAGGTCAAGCGCTTCATCGCGGCCCGCACGGGCGTCGCCTGACCCGGCCATGAGCGGCTTCGACGACGCGCGCGCCTTCTGGGACCAGCGCTTCGCCGCGCCGGAGTACATCTTCGGGACAGAGCCCAACCGCTTCCTGGCATCGCAGGCGCACCGGCTGTCCCCGGGGATGCGGGTGCTGGACCTCGCCTGCGGCGAGGGCCGCAACGCGGTCTGGCTCGCGCAACGCGGCTGCCGGGTCACGGCCTTCGACATATCGCCGCTGGCGCTCGAGAAGGCGCGTCGTCTGGTGGTGGAACGCGGCGTCGAGGTGGACCTGCGCGAGGCCTCGGTGGATGACTGGCGCTGGGAACCGGGCGCCTACGACGTGATCGCGTGCATCTTCATCCAGTTCGCGGAGCCGGCGCAGCGGGCGCGGCTCTTCGACGGCTTCCACGCCACGCTGGCGGCGGGCGGGCTGGTGCTGCTGCAGGGCTACACGCCCCGGCAGCTCGACTACCGCACCGGCGGGCCGGGTCAGCTCTCGCACCTTTACACGGCGACGATGCTGCGCGAGGCCTTCGCGCGCTTCGAGATCCTCGAGCTTCGCGAGCACGAGCAGGAACTGGCCGAGGGCAGCAAGCACGTGGGCCGCTCGGCCCTGGTGGACCTGGTGGCACGCAGGCCCGGCGACTGATCGAACGCGGGCCCCGCGCCGCGGGGCCGCGAACCACTGCAGGGAGGCGGCATGGGCGGAAGCATCTGGGGCGTGATGGTGCAGGGCCTGGGAACCGTGCTCGCGTTGATCCTGATGGGCGTGATCGTGGTCTGGTTCATCCAGGACGTCACGCAGAAGAAGCACACCATCCTGCGCAACTTCCCGGTGATCGGCCGGCTGCGCTACGTGTTCGAGCGCCAGGGCGAGTACTTCCGCCAGTACTTCTTCGCGAACGACCGGGAGGAGATGCCCTTCAACCGCTCGGTGCGCTCGTGGGTGTACCGGCTGGCCAAGGACGAGGGCGGCACCATCGGCTTCGGGTCCACCAACGACATGGGCCAGCCGGGAAACTTCCTGTTCGTGAACGCCCCCTTCCCGATCCTCGAGGAAGACCGCGCCCCCACGCCGCCGCTCGTCATCGGCGAGGGCTGGTGCCGCGAGCCCTTCGAGGCGCGCTCTGTGCTCAACGTCTCGGGCATGAGCTTCGGCGCCATCTCCGCCCCGGCCGTGCAGGCGCTGTCGCGCGGCGCCGCGCTGGCAGGCTGCTGGATGGACACCGGCGAGGGAGGGCTCTCGCCCCACCACCTGGAAGGCGGCTGCGACCTGATCATGCAGGTGGGCACGGCGCGCTACGGCGTGCGCACGGCCTCCGGGGACTGGGACGAGGGGCGCCTCAAGGACATCGCCACGAAGGTGAAGGCCTTCGAGATCAAGCTCTCCCAGGGCGCCAAGCCGGGCAAGGGTGGCGTGCTGCCGGCCGCCAAGGTCACGGCGGAGATCGCGGCGGTGCGCGGCATTCCCGAGCACACGGATTCCATCAGCCCCAACCGGCATCGCGACATCCCGGACATGGATGCGCTGCTCGATCGCATCCTCTGGCTGCGCGATCTCGGTGGCCGGCCCGTGGGCGTGAAGACGGCCATCGGCGGCTGGGAGTTCGTGCACCAGCTCGGCGAGGCGGTGGCGCGCCGCGGGCTGGAGGCGGCTCCCGATTTCCTGGTGGTGGACGGCGCGGAAGGGGGCAGCGGTGCGGCGCCGCAGGCGCTCATGGACCACATGGCGCTGGCCATCGCCGAGGCGCTGCCGAGGGTCGTGGACGGCCTCATCGAGACCGGTCTGCGCGGCCGCATCCGGGTGGTGGCGTCGGGCAAGCTGGTGACCTCCGCCCGCGTGGCGTGGGCGCTGTGCGCGGGCGCCGATTTCGTCAACAGCGCGCGCGGCTTCATGTTCGCGCTCGGCTGCATCCAGGCGCTGCGCTGCCACACCAACACCTGTCCCACGGGCATCACCACCCACCAGCGCCGGCTGCAGCGTGGCCTGGTGGTGGAGGAGAAGTACCTTCGGGTGGCGAACTACGTGCAGAACCTCAACAGGGAGGTGGACATGATCGCCCACTCCTGCGGCCTGCGGCACGCGCGGGAGCTGCGGCGCGAGCACGTGCGGGTGGTGCGCAGTCCCGTGGAGAGCGTCGCGTTGTCCACGCTCTTTCCCTACCCCCCGGCGCCGGGGCGCTGACGTCGGGATCTCGACGATGGCGTCGACGCGGTGGCGGCGGCGCCGGGTGGGCTCTCGTGCAAGTACCTGAATGCAGGGGTTTCCGAGGGCGGCATGCCGATTGCGATCCTCCTGGCAGGCCCCGCGTCGCACGGGGCTTCGCCAGGAGAACGACATGACCGCCGACCTCTACGTCCTGCTCCAGTCCGCCACCTTCGCGGCTGCCGTCATGTGCCTCGTGACCGAGGCCATGCGCCGGCCGGAACGCATCGGAAGCTGAGGCCGGTGATCGCGCCCGGGCAGCCGGCCCCGGGGCCGGGCATCGCCCAGAGCCCCCCGGGTTAGCGAAGATCTACGCCCGCCCTCAGTCGGCCCGCTCGGCGAGCTGGTCCAGCCGCGTGAGCACCGCGGCCGGCGAGAAACCGAGCCGGTCAGCTGCCTGTCCCGTGCGGTTGATCCAGAAGACGCGCAAGCCGAATGACGCCGCGCCCGCGGCATCCCAGTAGTTGGACGACACGAAGGCGATGTCCGCGGCCGCCATCCCGAGGTGGTCCACGGCCAGCTGGTACACCACCGGAGCAGGCTTGAAGATGCGCAGCGGGTCCACGCTGAGCGTGGCGCTCAGCAGCCGGTCGAGGCCGGCATGGCGCACAGCCGCTTCGAGCATGGCGGGCGAGCCGTTGGAGAGGATCGCGCGCGGTCGCGGTGCCAGCGCCGCCAGTGCCGCGGGCACTTCGGGATAGGTGGAGAGCCGGCGATACGCGCCCATCAGGGCTTCCAGCGCCCCCGCGTCGAGCGCGAGTCCGAGGGCCTCGCAGGCATGGCCCAGGGCATCCGCGGTGAGCGTCTCGAAGTCGGCGTAGCGCCCCATCAGGCTGCGCAGCCAGGTGTACTCGAGCTGCTTCTGGCGCCAGAGCCGGGAGAGTTCCGCGCCGCGGCCGGGAAAGCGGCGATCCGCTTCCGCCACCACCGAATGCACGTCGAAGAGCGTGCCGTAGGCGTCGAAGACGAAGCCCTTCGGCGCGCTCAAGGCGTGCCGCCCCGCAGGTTGGCCGGGACGGCCTCGTGGATGCGCCGCGGCTCGGGCAGGCCGAGGTTCGCCATGATCTCGACGAAGGCCTCGCGGCTGCGCCCGGCGAGGCGCGCGTTGGTGGCCTTCTCCTCGCCGATGGTGGAGACGCGCCGGCCCTTGTAGTCGTGGCCGGGGTAGACCAGCGTGTCCTCGGGCAGGGTGAAGAGCTTGCCGGTGATGCTGTCGTAGAGCGCGCCGGCGTCGCCGTTCTGGAAGTCGGTGCGGCCGCAGCCGCCGATCAGCAGCGTGTCACCCGTG
>CAZXJW010000091.1:5598-10836 GCA_964641005.1 uncultured Rhodocyclaceae bacterium | reverse complement strand
GCCGTGGTCATGCCAGGTCCAGGAGGGCGTGATGATGAAGTCGCCCGGGTGCATGGTGACGCGCTCGCCGTCCACCGCCGTGTACGCGCCCTCGCCTTCCACGATCAGGCGCAGCGCCGACTGGGTGTGGCGGTGGCTGGGCGCCACCTCGCCGGGCAGGATGAGCTGGAGGCCCGCGTAGAGCGACTGCGTGATCGCGGAACTGCCAGGCATGCCCGGATTCTCGAGGATCAGCACCCGGCGCACCGCCTCGCGGGCGGTGATCAGGCTGCCCGACTCGAGCAGCGCCGGCCGGATCTCGTCGTAGCGCCACAGGTGGGCCGCACAGGGCGATCGCGGCTGCTCGGGCACGAGCACCGACATGAGCTCCCACAAGGGGGTGAGTCCGTGCTGCGCGATGCGCCGGTAGTACGCTTCGCGCGCGGCGACGTTGTCCACGGGCTGGTTCATCGCTCCTCCTCGGGCGCCGAGCGCCTCAGTGCAGGACCGGCAGCGTCAGGCCGAAGTCCTTCTCCACCAGCTCGGTGACGCGCTGCAGGAAGTCGGCGCGCATCTCGTCGTTGCTGCGCTGCTTGATCCCCCAGCGGCGGAACACCTCGTTGTTCTTGGAGTTGCTCGCGCCGAAGAACGCCGGCGTGATGGGGAAGTAGCGGTCGATGGCGTCCTGCACCTCGGCGCCGCGGCCGGCCTGGATGAGCTCGAGGCAGAAGTCCTTGCCGAACCTTGCGTGGAACTTCTCCTCCGGCATGGTCAGGCGCGCCAGGTTGCGCAGCGGGTGGAAGGAACAGTGCAGAAGGTCCTCCACCTGCAGGATCTCGGCGTAGTCGGCGATGGCCTTGATGACGCAGAACTCCGGCCACGTCTTCAGCTCGAACTGGAAGATGGTGAGCGGCTTCTTCACCGCCGGATCCATGCGCTCGGGCGCCACGCCGATCTCCTCGGCCAGGGCGCGGAAACGCACGTGGTGGTGGTACTCCTCCATGGCCACGCGGCAGGTCAGCCACTTGGCGTAGGGCGTGGGCGCCAGCGCGATGGCCGGCTCGTCGAACACCTGGGCGCCGTAGAGCTCGTTGACCGCGTGGCTAACCACCAGCTTCTCGACGGCGGTGCGGTACTCCTCGGGCTGGTCGCGCAGCTCGGCGACGGACTTCACTTCGGGATGGGCGGCGACGGACATGGGGCTTGCTCCTTCAGACGAGGGGCTCGGTGTTGAACAGCTCGAGATCGGTGGCGAGGTCGGTGAGCGCGTCGGCGAAGCGCGCCTCGAGCACGCCCCCCAGGGCGACCGGGTCCTGGGCATCCAGCGGCCCGCCCACCACGCGCTCCACGGGTCGCGGCTGGGAGAACAGGAACACCTCGCGCCCGCGCACCCCGAAGACCTGGCCGGTGAAGTCGTTGGCGGGGCTGCACAGGTAGGCCACCAGCCGCGCCACGTAGCCGGCGGGAATGGTGAGCGCACGCGACTTGTACTGCGCCTGGGCGTCGTTGGCCGGGCGGATGGAGTCGGTGACGCGGGTGGCGGCGAAGGGCGCCACGGCGTTGCAGGTGATGCCCGAGCGCGCCAGGTCCATGGCGCTCACGCGCACCAGGCCCACGAGGCCCGCCTTGGCCGCGGCGTAGGCGGCCTGGCCGAGGTTGCCCACCAGGCCGGCCGTGGAGATCATGGCCACGATGCGCCCCGGCGCGCGGCCAGCCTTCGCCTGTTCGCGCATGGGGCCGGCGGCGGCGGCGAGCAGCGCGAAGGGCGCGTGCAGGTTCACCGCCAGCGATCGTTCCCAGTCGGCACGCGCTGCCTTGAACACGAAGCCATCGCGCAACACCGCGGCGTTGCTCACCACCATGTCGATGGCGCCGAAGCGCTCGATCGTGGCGGCCACGGCCGCCTCAGGGGCGCCGGACTCGGCAAGGTCACGCGAGAAGGCCGCGGCGCGCTCGCCCAGCGCGTCGGCGGCGGCCTCGGCGGCGGCCGGGTCCTCGGGCGAGCCGTCGATGGCGAGGCCGGCGTCGGCGATCATCACCTGTGCGCCGAGGCCATGCAGCTCGCGCACCACGGCGAGGCCGATGCCGCGTGCGCCGCCGGTGACCAGCGCCACTCGACCCTCGAGCAGCCGCGGCGCGCTCATGTCAGGCAGCCTCCCGGGCGGGCTGCGCGCCCGTGAAGGCGTCGGAGTGGATGTCGCGTGCAGCCACGCCCTTGCGCTGCAACAGCGCGGCGGCCGCCTGCACCATGGCCGGCGGCCCGGACACGTAGGCGCGGAAACCGGCGAGCGATGCGAAGTCGCGGTCCACGGCCTCGGTCACCAGGCCCGTGCGTCGCCGCGAGCCCGCCTCGGGCTCGGACAGCACCACGTTGAGGGTCGAACCAGGCACGGCTTCGGCGAATTCGCGCAATTCGGACTCGGCGTACACGTCGCGCTCGGCGCGCACTCCGAAGTACAGGTGCAGCGGCGCGCGCGCGCCCTCGTGGCGGCGGGCGGAGAGGATGGCCCGCAGCGGCGCGATGCCGCTCCCGCCGCCGATGGCGATGACGGGCACGTCGCTGGCGCGGCGCAGGTAGGCGTGGCCATGCGGGCCGGTGACGCGCAGCTGCGCCCCGGGCGCCAGGCGCTCGCCCAGGGCCGCGGTGATGCCGCCGGCGGATTCGCGCACGTGGAACTCCAGCAGCGGTTCGTCGGGCCGGCTGGCGATGGAATACTGGCGCGGCTGGCCGGGTGCGAACGGGAACTCCAGCTCGGCGAACTGGCCGGCGCTGAAGGCGAACGGCCCTCCCGACTCCACGGACAGGCGCAGCCGCCAGGTGTCGTGGGTGAGCCGGTCGAGCCCCTGGACGCGGCAGGTCAGCACCCGGGAAGGATGGGCGGTGAACTCCTCCTCGTGCAGCTTGCGCACCGTCACGTCGCTCCACACCTGGCTGCGGCAGGCGAGCACCAGGCCGCGGGCGCGCTCGGCCGGGGCGAGCGCGTGTTCGGAATACTCGAGCTCCACCACCTCGCCGGAGACCAGCTCGCACTTGCAGCTGCCGCAGTTGCCGGCCTGGCAGCTGTAGCCGAAGCCCACGCCCGCCATCAGCAGCGCGTCGAGGATGGTGTCGCCGTCCTCGGCGGGAGCGTGCTCGTGGGTGCCGTCGATGCGGATGGTGTGGCTCATGGGGCGTGGTCAGTGGGGCTGGCGGAGCAGACCGCCGTTCGGCCCGCGCCGACCCGCGGAGTTCACGGGCGTGGCAGCGACGCGGGACCGGCGAGGCTGGCGCAGGCAGCGGGCTCGCCTTAGTATCCGGGACCATATCGTTGGATGTCAAACAATATGCCCCCTCCACGAACCGCCCGCCTGCCCGCCTCCGCTTCCGAGGCCGCGCCCGTTTCGCTGGGGATGCTGCCCGAGCTGCTGGGCTACCACGTGAGGCTCGCGCAGATGGCGATCTTCGCGGATTTCGAGCGTGCCCTGGGCGCGCTGGAGCTCTCGCCGGGATTGTTCGCGCTGCTGGTGATCGTCGAGGCGAATCCCGGCCTGAACCAGGCGCGCCTCGCATCGGCGGCGAGGCTCGACCGCTCCTCCCTGGTGCCCGCGCTCGACAAGCTCGAGGCGCGCGACCTGGTGGCCCGGCGCGACGCGCCCGGCGACCGGCGCGCCAACGGGCTTCATCTCACCGAGGCCGGCGCCGCGCTGCTCGCCCGCGCCAAGGTCGCCGTGCGCGGCCACGAGGCGCGGCTCGCCGCGGAGCTCGCGCCCGGCGAGCGGGAATTGCTGATCGGCCTGCTATCGGGCATCTTTCCGGCCGATCGCTGACTCCTCCCCGCCTTCCCATGCGCCGAAAGGTCCTCAAGGAGCGCGGTGCCAAGGCGGGCCTGGCGCCCGGTTCGCTGGTGTACGTGGGCGAACCTCATGCCGCGGCCACCCGCATCTCGCTGATCGACTACGACGAAACCCGCGTCACCGAGCGCACGCTCGCCAGCGTGGACGAGGTGCGGCCCTTCACCGAGCAGAGCACGGTCACCTGGCTCAACGTGGACGACGTCCAGGAGCCCGGCCTGATCGCCGCCTTCGGCAAGGTGATGGGCTTTCACCCGCTGATGCAGGAGGACCTGCTCAACACCGACCAGCGCCCGAAGGTGGAGGACCATGGCGACCACCTCTACGTGGTGCTCAAGATGCTCGAGTGGAAACCCGGCGCCGACGGCGCGGAGGGCGCCATCGACATCGAGCAGCTCTCCCTGGCGGTGGGGTCGAACTACGTCATCTCCTTCCAGGAACGCGCCGGCGACTTCTTCGACCCCATCCGGGCGCGCATCCGCGAGTCGGTGGGAAGGGCGCGCAAGATGGGCGCCGACTACCTCGCCTACTCGCTGCTCGATCTCGTGGTGGACCAGTACTTCGTGGTGCTGGAGAAGCTCGCGGACCGCATCGAGCGCCTCGAGGACGAGGTGACGGGCCGCCCCGGTCGCGACACCCTGGCGCGCATCCAGGCGCTCAAGCGCGAGGTGCTGTTCGTGCGCAAGGCCGTGTGGCCGCTGCGCGAGGTGGTGGCCAGCCTGCGCCACCTGGACACGCCGCTGATCGCCAAGGGCACCCAGGTGTTCCTGCGCGACCTGCAGGACCACGTGGTGCAGGTGGTGGAGGGCATCGACACCTGCCAGGACCTCGCGGCCGACCTGCTCGATGCCTACCTCTCGGTGATCGGCAACCGCACCAACGTGGTGATGAAGGTGCTGGCGGTGTTCTCTGCGGTGTTCATGCCCCTCACCTTCGTGACCGGCATCTTCGGAATGAACTTCCGCGACATGCCGCCCCTGGAGTGGGAATGGGGATTCGCGGGCACCCTGATCGCCTGTGGAGCGATGGCCGCTGCGATGGTGGCGTTCTTCCGGGCCCGCCGCTGGCTGTAGCGGCTGCGCCGGCCGGTCAATCCTCGGCACCCGGGCGCCGTCGCGCCTGCTTGCGTTCGCCCTGCTGGCGCTTCTCCGAAACACGCCTCTGTTGCGCCGCAGCACCCGGTCGGGTGGGGATGCGCGGTGCGCGGGGCGTCGCCGCGGCCCGGATCAGTTCCACCAGCCGGGCCACCGCCTCCTGGCGATTGCGCCACTGCTGGCGGTGGGTACGGGCGTCGATGAGGATTTCGCCCTCCGCCGTGGCGCGGCTTCCCGCGAGGCGCAGCAGGCGGGTGCGCACGTCGTCGGGCAGCGAGGGCGATCGCGCCGCGTCGAAGCGCAGCTGCACCGCGGAGGAAACCTTGTTGACATT
>CAZXJW010000091.1:0-5588 GCA_964641005.1 uncultured Rhodocyclaceae bacterium | reverse complement strand
CGGAACTCGAGTTCCGACTCGTCGAGGTTGATGCGATGCGTTACGGAAATCAGCGACATGCGAGCACGTCAACGCCGCGTGACTGGACAAACACAATGTGTTCAATCATTTCCGTGCCGGACATTCTCGTTGCAAAGGCCCATGACCGGGGATAAATTCCCGGTGCTTCTCGAACAACGCGCGGAAACCGCTTCCCGCCCTACGGGAAAGACGGGCCGTGCGCGGGGGCCAAACGGGCTTCCAGCCCAGTTCCACCCAAACAATATCGGGAGAGAGTCATGAAACGATGGAGCACCCCTATGACCGGCGCTGCCAAGGCCCTGTCGGCAGCCGCGCTGCTCGGCATGTCCCTGTCGGCCGGTGCGGTCGACTGGGACCGCCTGAAGAACGCGGACAAGGATCCCAACAACTGGCTGATGTACCACGGCTCGTTCAATTCCTACCACTACAGCGACCTGAGCCAGATCAACGCCACCAACGTCAAGAACATGAAGCTGGCGTGGCTGCACACCCCGGGCGCGAGCAAGCGCGGCGTGCAGTCCTTCCCGCTCGCCGTGGATGGCACCCTCTACTACACCTCGGCCTCCGGCCAGGTGTGGGCCCTGGACGGCGCCACCGGTGAAGTGAAGTGGCGCTACCAGGCCAAGCTCGACCAGGAGCGTTCCGAGGGCACCTTCTACAACCCGTACAACCGCGGCATCGCCATCGCGCACGGCAACGTGTACATGGGCACCACGGACGGCCGGATGATCGCCCTGGACATGAACACCGGCAAGGTGGTCTGGGACAAGATGATCCTCACCGTCGAGGGCGGCAACAAGGGCTTCACCGGCGCCCCGCTCGCGGTCAAGTACATGGTGGTCATCGGCTCCAACGGCGGCGAGCTGTCCGGCTGCTGCGGCCCGATCTTCGCGGTGGATGCGAAGACCGGCGAGGTGCGCTGGCAGTTCGACACCATCGGCGGCGACGAGCGCTCCAAGGCTTCCTGGGGCAACGACTCCTGGAAGACCGGCGGCGGCGGCGGCTGGATGACCGGCACCTATGACGCGGTCACCAACTCCATCTGGTGGGGCACGGCCAACCCGGCGCCCGACTACGACTGGGGTGGCGAGAACTGGAAGACCGACGGTGCCCGTCCCGGCGACAACCTCTACAGCTCCTCCGTGGTCGTGCTGAACGCCGACAACGGCGAGCTGAAGTCCTGGTTCCAGGAAATGCCGCACGACGCCTGGGACTTCGACTCCGCCGTGGGCGAGTTCATGCTCATCGAGCGCGCCGGCAAGCGCTACGTGATGCACCCGAACAAGGGCGGCATCATCTTCGTGTACGACGCCGATCCGTCGCAGGCGCCGCTGAAGGTCGAGAATGCCTACATGATCGGCAAGACCTTCAACTACATCAAGGGCGTCGACGCCAAGACCGGCCAGCTGATCGGCCGTCGCGAGCTGCCCGAGGGCAAGCACACCAACGTGTGCCCCGCCATCGACGGCGCGATCTCCTGGAACACGGGTTCCTACAACCCGGGTACCGGCCTGCTCTACAAGGTCGGCCAGGAGTGGTGCTTCGACATCGAGGTGGTGAAGGCCGATCCGCCCCCCGCGTTCTCCGGCCAGACCTACTTCGGCGCCAGCTGGACGTCCACCCACCCCGAAGGCCGCAAGGCGTTCGGACACGTGTCGGCGCGCGATCCGCTCACCGGCAAGGTCAAGTGGGAGAAGGAGTACAAGTACCCGCCGCTCGCCAGCCTGCTCTCCACCAAGGGCAACGTGGTGTTCGTGCCGGGTGCCGATGGCAAGTTCGACGCCCTCGACGCCCGTACCGGCGCCCTGCTGTGGCAGCACAACAACGGCATCGGCCACCACGGCGGCGTCATCACCTACACGGCCAAGGGCAAGCAGTACATCGCGGTCGTGACGGGCTGGGGCAGCCACGTGTCGGGCAACTACTGCCCGCTGTTCGGCGAGCCGTTCTGCAGCATGCCGACCGACAACGGCCAGCTGCTGGTGTTCGCACTGCCCTGATGTTGCGGTGGATGCACGGTCCCGCACCACGGGGCCGTGCACCGAACCGACGCTACGAGCGTTGACGGGGCGGGGGAGCGATCCCCCGCCCTTTTTCACAAGGCCGCGAACCCATGCGGCATCCACGAGGAGAACACATGAACACTGCCGCGCTGACGCTTCGCTGGTCGCTCGCGGCCCTGGCCGTGGCGCTGCTCGCCGCCGCGCCCGCGAGCCGTGCCGCGGACGAGACCCCCGCGCCGGCCTCCACCGAGCCTGCCCCCGCAGCCGCCGCGCCCGCCAACGCGGCTCCTGCTGCCGCACCAGAGGCTGCCGCCCCCACCGAGGCCCAGGCCAAGCCCAAGATCGACGTCCGGAAGCTGTTCGCCATGAACTGCAGCTGGTGCCACGACGGCTACGGCATGCACGCGGGCAAGGGCCCGAAGCTCGCCGGCACCAGCCTGACGGCGGCCCAGGTCTACCAGCGCATCGCCAAGGGCAAATCTGGCGCCATGCCCGGCTACGAGAAGACCCTGAAGCCCGAGCAGATCGAGGCCTTCGTCGAGTACATCAAGGGACTGAAGGACGCGGACAGCTGAGCAGCACCGCATTCCTTCGCTGCAACCGCCAGGGCCCGCATTGCGCGGGCCCTGTGCTTTCCGGGACGGGACGAAGAACGGGTATCGGCAGGTGAGGCAGGAACCGCGCGGCGCGCCTCGCCGCAGCCGGATCAGTGCCCTTCCGTGGAAGAGCCGATGCGGCTGAACTCGAAGCGCAGGTTGAAGCCCCCGTAGCGGCAGAAGCCGCGCGCCTTCGTGCCATCCGAAGAGACGGGGATCTGGCAGGCCAGCGTCTTGCCATCGGCGCCAGGGGCACGGAAGCGAAGCTGTCCCGGGATGCGCTCCAGGTCCGAGATCCGGACGGCTTGCGCGCCGAAGTTCTCGTTGTTGGTGAGCATGAGCGTCCCGCCGTCGGCGGCGAGCTTCAGCTCGGCAACGCCGCTGGTCATGCCCAGGTACCAGGGTCCGCGCCACAGGCCGGGTTCGGGCATGGCCTCATCGGCCGATGCCGGCGAGAACGCCGCGAACAGCGCCGCCGCCAGCACCATCGCCGCGCATTGCCCGGGCCTGCTCACGCGAGCGCGTCCGCGAGGATGTTGCGGCCCCACGCCTCGGCATAGCGTCCCTCGAGCTCGTTGGGCGCCACCGACAGCCCGCCGCTGCCAGGGACCGTGAGCATGGTCTTCTTCTCCGCGTCGTAGCGGTGCACCGAGGCGATGTGGATCACGTCGGCACCGGTGACGAAGCTGTAGCAGGTGTTGTTGACGACGGGCTCCGAATTGACCGTGCCGCCGTGCAGCAGCTCCACGATGGCGGCGGCACAGACCTTGGCCTGGGCGTTGGCCATGTGGGCCGACTTGGGCATGAGCGGCGCGGCGAGGATCGCATCGCCGAGCACGTGCACTCCGGGCGCCACGGTGGATTCGTAGGTGAGGAAGTCCACCCCGCACCATTTCGCGTTGGCGGTGACCAGGCCCGCACGACCCGCCACGGCCCCTGCCTTCATGGGCGGGACCACGTTGAGGACGTCGGCCTTCACCTCGTCGAACTGCAGCTTCGCGGTCAGCGTGGCCACGTCCACGTCGGCGAGTTCGCTGTTGGGAACGTGCTCCACCATGCCCGGATAGAGCTCCTTCCAGGCCGCCTTGAACAGCGCCTCCTTGGAGACCACCTTGTCGTTGGCGTCGAGGATGATGACCTTGGAACGCGGCTTGTTGAGCTTGAAGTACCACGCCACCTGGCAGGCCCGCTCGTAGGGCCCGGGTGGGCAGCGATAGGGCGCCTTGGGCACCGTGAGAACGAACACGCCGCCGTCGGGCATGGCCTCGAGCTGGCGCCGCAGCGCCACGGTCTGGGGGCCGGCCTTCCACGCGTGCAGCACCGCAGCGCGCGCGGCCTCGTCGCGCAGGCCGGGGATGCCGGAGTAATCCAGGTCCACGCCAGGCGCCACGATCAAGCGGTCGTAGGCCAGCGCGCGGCCTCCGGCGAGCTTCACGGATCGTGCCACCGGGTCGATCTCCGTCACCTCGTCCTGCACCATGTCCACCCCGTGGCGCGACCGCAGCGCGTCGTAGCCGCGGGTGAGGTCGGCCAGGGTGGTGGTGCCCGCCAGCACGCGGTTGGACAGCGGGCAGGACACCATCTGCGCATTGCGCTCGACCAGTGTCACCTGCAGATCGGGGCTCCAGAGGCGCAGGTACTTCGCGGCCGTTGCGCCGGCGAAGCCACCGCCCACCACCACCACGCGCGCTCCAGCCGCTCGCGCCGGCGTTGCCCCCACGAGGCCACCCGCCGCGAGTGCAGCCGCGGAAGCCAGGAACTGACGTCTGTCGATGCCCATGCGTTATCTCCTGGAATCGGGCGCTCAGCGCGAGCGCTGGGACGCGAAGTAGTCGGCCATCAGCTCGAGCTGGGCCTCGGTGTAGCCCTTGGCGTGCTGGTGCATGATGGTGGCCGCCCGGGCACCATTGCGGAACTCGCTCATGGCGTTGAGCAGGTATGAACGGTCGAGGCCCGCGAGGGTGGGCATGCCGCCCTCGCTGCGGCCCTGGGTGCCGTGGCAGCCGGTGCAGTTGGCGGCGAGATAGCGGCCGGGATGCTCGTCAGCCGCGCCGGCAGCACCTGCGAGCAGCATGGCCGCGAGTGCGATGGAATAGCCATATGCCAGTTTCATCGGATCCTCCGGAGGTCGTGCTGGCAGTGTAGCGAATCGATCGCAGCCCGCCAAAAAACACAACGTCCACCCGGTCTCCCGGGTGGACGCGTCGACAACTGCATGCCCTGCGGTCGAGGAACTTCAGGCGACCGTGGGCTCTTCCTCCTTGCGCGCGGCGGGCGGCGAGGAAGGCGGCGTCTCCTCGAAGGAAAGCGTCACCTTCTCGTCCTCGCCCATGTCCACCATCACCTTGCCGCCACCGGCCAGCCGGCCGAACAGCAGTTCGTCCGCGAGCGCCCGGCGGATGGTGTCCTGGATGAGGCGCGACATGGGACGGGCACCCATGAGCGGATCGAAGCCGTGCCTGGAGAGCCAGTCCTTGAGCGCCTGGGAGAAACTCACCTCCACCTTCTTCTCGTGGAGCTGCTCCTCCAGCTGCATGAGGAACTTATCCACAACGCGAAGGATGATCTCGTGGTCGAGCGCCGCGAAGGAGATGGTGGCGTCCAGCCGGTTGCGGAACTCCGGCGTGAACATGCGCTTGATCTCGGCCATCTCGTCGCCTACCTGCTTGGCGGCGGTGAAGCCCATGGTGGTGCGCGACAGCGACTCGGCGCCGGCGTTGGTGGTCATGATGATCACCACGTTGCGGAAGTCCGCCTTGCGGCCGTTGTTGTCGGTGAGGGTACCGTGGTCCATCACCTGGAGCAGGATGTTGAAGATGTCCGGGTGGGCCTTCTCGATCTCGTCCAGCAGCAGCACCGCGTAGGGATGCTTGGAGATGGCCTCGGTGAGCAGGCCTCCCTGGTCGAAGCCCACGTAGCCGGGCGGCGCGCCGATCAGGCGCGACACCGCGTGGCGCTCCATGTACTC